>JAQXFM010000150.1 GCA_029250305.1 Candidatus Poseidoniaceae archaeon
GGCTGCTGACCCGCTCATGGCACCACCTATGCCACCAATGCCTGCCGACCCACTTGCTCCACCAATGGAAGCACCGGTCGACCCGCTTATGGCGCCTGCAGAACCAGAAATGTCAGACGACCCGCTTGGCAGCCCTATGGACCTCACTGGCGAGCAAGCTGGCGCAACCATTCGCAGCAGTGCTGAAGTTGATGGGATTGACGGAGACAAACTTGAAGGAACACTCCATGAAGTCGAAAAGTCGACCCTCACATCTGATGGTGAAATCATCAAGCAGACCGTGAAGGGCACGTTGATGGTCAACAATCCATCTGCAGAAGACCGAATCTACGACATCGATGTAATGCTTGACCACGCTGATGCTACAGACATCGGTGGCGATCATGTTTCCGTTGATGAACTTGAAGCTGGTAAGAGTCACAGCATGAAGTATAAGGTCAACGGCAAGCGCATGCTCGTGCTCCGGGAACGCCTTGACACGAACCCTGCTCGAACCTCTGCCCGCTCGTTGTCTGTCGCTTCCAGCGAAGATGGCGGTCCAATCTCTCTTGAAATCGAAGTAGAAAACCTCGCAAATGTTCCTGTTCGTGACGTCATGGTCACCCGGCCACTGCCTTATGAAATGGCATTCACTCACGCCGCAGGTGCCGAAATTGATGACAACACCTTGACTTGGAATGTTGGTGTTTTGGCTGCAGGCGAGAAGCAAGTTCTCACCATTGAAGGCACCATCACCGTCACCGGCACGAAAAAGATCGATGCTGGAGCGGCAACAGCAACCTACGCTGCTGATTCAACCCTTTCAGACCTCAACTTCCGAGAACTTGATGCGTTCTGCCGTGGATTCTCATACATGCGTGTGCGAGAAGATGAACGACCAGATAACTGGTTGTGCAAGACCACCTTTGAGAACCGCTCCTCCTTCGCTGTTGACTTGGTCAAACTCCAAGTTCGCATGAAGGGAAGCGACGACTTACTCTTCGACATCAAGGATGTCAAGGAAGATGTCCCACCTCACGGCAAGTGGGAATCTGAAGAGCGAACCGTCATGGCGCAATCAAAACCTGATTTCGCAACGGATCTTTCCTATACCATCCTTCCTCGCGCAACCCGCAGCACCGAAGGAAGCATGACCTTGCAATCCAGCACCCTTGAAGTGGTGGAAGCATCGTTGGCAAAGACATACTCGACCAACAGCCTCCGTTCCTATAGAGCGCAGAAGGTCAGCGCATGTTTGACGTTCACCAACAATGGTTCAGCAAACATCAATGTGGCACGCTTCACCGATGACGTCCCTGGACTCTTCGCAGCACCAGACTTGTCCACCTTCACCGTCAAGGTTGATGGAAAGGAAATGGCAGACAACCAATTCAAGTCGGAAGTCGCCGAGGGCATCACCCTTGAGAAGACAAAACGATCGCCTGACGGCATTGGATACACCATCACCACCACTGTGGGAATCACGGCTCCAATCGGACTCAAGCCTGGAAAGTCATTGACCATCGAGTACGACCTTTCCGCACCAGACCCAACGCCGAACAACACCGCAGTCAGTGCACCAGCCCACTGTGAATTCAGCGCTGAAAAGGCAGGACCACGATGTGGCCGGGATGCAGAGGATGCACCTGTCCTCAGCGTCGTCCACAACCGAAGGGACTTCTCAGCAGGAAAGCAAACGCTTCCAGTTGGTGGCAAAGGCCGCTACGAAGTGCTCATCCTGTTCGAAAACAACGGCGACACCGCTCTCAAGGACGTTTACATCAACGATGTCATGCCAGCTAACTTTGAAATCAAAGATTGGCACATCCGTGGAAGCGGTGGCGACAAGCGAACCGATTGCGAGATGAAGACCGAAGACGGTGTCGGTGGCACCCACATCAGTTGGATGGTCCCACTCGTAGGGAAGGGAGAGCGTCTTGATGTCTTCATGGAAATCAAGGGATCCGGTCAAATTGATGCAGAGGCACTCAACAGGTTCCACGGTGTTCACTTCGGAGACGAAGTCGAGTCCGATGACCTCCCAGCTCCTGCGGCTGAAGAGGAAGAAGCACCTGCTGAAGAAGAAGCAGCGGCTGAGGAAGCACCTGCTGAAGAAGAAGCAGCGGCTGAGGAAGCACCTG
>JAQXFM010000166.1 GCA_029250305.1 Candidatus Poseidoniaceae archaeon
TCCATCTTGGTTCCATTGTTCGCTCGATTAACGGATAAGCTGCCTCAATCAACCCGGATGCTTGCCAGTTGGCCAGTGTGGAGGCGGCTTCGGATGCTTTGAGTGGGACAACTTGTGCACCAAGGAGCGCCTCTGAAGGTGTGCCGAGGGGATGCTTAGAGAACACGACCCACTCGACAGCAGAGGTCAGTTGTTCATCGGTGTACTGTGAAACATCACTGTGAAAGGCAATGGATGCTCGAACGGACGGGGAGTATGAATCAATGATGGGATGATGTGTTGAATCTGAAAGCGGTGCCCACTGGGAATCAACTTCCCCAGTTTGGCTCGCTGCAGCCCCTGCAATCGGAACCAACAATGCGGCGAGTAAAATGGAGCACATCACCACGGCGCGCATTGACTTCTCCTTTTTCCGGTCCGTCATAACGCTACCTCTGTTATGGCCCAGGTTTTGTCAAACGTTCGGCGAGTGCGTGGGTGCTTTCATCTTCAATTTGCAACGAGCGAATGTAGCGAGGAATGGTGTGTTGTGAGTGTGCAAGGTCGTTTAGTGACCCAACCCATTCGAGGGCTTGTGTGGGAGGTGAAATCTGAGCGTTCTGACTGCTATGGACCGTCCATACAGAACACCCGTCGCCCTCCTCTGATGCCGTTTGAAGGCAGAAGGTTTGAGGCAACGCTTCGACAGCGCAGGAAAAGTTGTTTCGCCCGGTGTATTCGACAATGCAGTCATTGGCCACATATGGGGCATCCATGGATTCCAAGGCTTCGATTGCTTGGTCATCCTCGGCCCCTCGTTGAAACCAGATGAGCGGAAACTCATCATGGTCCAGTCGAACAATAAGATCACGGACAACACTTCGAGCCCGTTCAGGTGCGAGAAACAAAACGACCACCCGCGGTGTAAGCCCATCGTCAAGAGACGGTCGAATGGGAAAGCCCTCGATTGTGGCTCCAGCATCTCGTGGGTGGATTGGTGCGCATGCCCACCCTTTTGCCTTCAATTCCCCCACTGCCTTGTGAGCTGGACGATCCGGTTTGAGCCCCGCGCCGTAAATGTGGACAACAGGACTCTCCATCACGTGCGAACGCAACTTGGCCTCATCGAGCGATGAATAGCCCTCTACTTCCATGGTGCCAATTCCTCCAGTGTCCTTATCAAAACTTGTACTGCATCGCTCATCGCCAAAGCCAGCAACGGGTTTGAAGTCAACGAACCCCCCGCACAGGTTGTGGCCGAAGCATCCAGACCCCCTCACGACCGCGGACACGCCTTGTGGTCTGCGGAGGATGGCCCGACGAGGATGTTGCTCGGAAGTTTCGATCGATGGGTTGGAGCAGTCCTTTCCGATGATGGAATCGATATGCCTTTCATGGGCGGTAGCGACCCTGTTGAAGCAACCATTGTGGCTCGGGCAGATGGCATCATTGTAGGAACATCTCCGATTGACCACATGTTGCAAATTTGGGCACCTTCCCTGAAGATTACATGGTGGGCGGGCGATGGAAAAAAGGTCTCTAAAGGCGACGAGATTGCGACCCTCACCGGAGATAAGGAAGCGGTGTTAGCCATGGAGCGAAGCGTTCTCAATATCCTCGGCCAACTTTCAGGCATTGCTACCGAAGCAAAACGCTGGTCTGCAATAGCGCCCGGCCAAATCGCATGCACCCGCAAAACAATCTGGGGACTGATGGATAAGTGGGCAGTGCACCTTGGCGGTGGATTGACGCATCGATTGAATCGAAGTGATGCGACAATGATCAAAGAGAACGACCTTGCTTCGATGCTACAGGATGTTGATGGTCACGCAAATCGCATTGCAAGTTACCTCCAAGAAGTGGACCCTTCGACATGTGGCGCCTTCCTTGAAATCGAAGTTCGAGAAAACAAAGAAGCAATCATTGCTGCTGCAATGTGGGCCCAACGTCGTGAAGAGGGTGTCAAGAAACTCGTCATCATGCTCGATAATTTTGGCCCTGAACGTTGCAAAGAAGTTGCGGGCGAACTCACTGAAATGGGGTTGCGGAAACATGTTGTGCTTGAGGCAAGTGGCGGAATTGAATTCGATCACCTCGAACAGTGGCACGAATGCGGCCTCGATGTGCTTTCCACGAGCGCCATCAATCGAGGGGTTGCGCCGCTCGACATGTCAATGCTGATGTCCGGCGTTTAAGCGGGGTGGAATGATGAGTGATTTTGCTGCAGATCCAAGCCATCCGCGGTACCAGTCGCTTCTTCTTCGCCATCGCCTTGAGCAGGCTGAAAAAGATGGGTTGCTCGCTGGTAGCGCAATGATTGCCCATGGTCGAGGCGAGGCATACGATTACTTGCTTGGCGAACATACCATTCCAAGCGCTCACATGGCAACGGTTCAAGCGTTTGCTGCACTCAAAATGGCCCAGCGTCCTGTCATCAGTTTGAATGGGAACGCAGTTGCGCTTGCAGGGGAGTCGCTGCTCATGCTCGCTGAACGCTTGTCGTGCCCGGTTGAAATCAATATTTTCTACCGCACACCGGAGCGAATGGCTGCATTGATTGGACGGCTTGAAGCCATCAAGAAGGAGCACCAGCTCAGCGTTCAAATTCTCGGAGCGGAGCCAAATGCTCGCATCCCGGGTCTGGAAGGTCCAAGGGCAAATTGCACCAAGGAAGGCATCATTGATTCAGATGTGATCATGGTGCCTTTGGAAGATGGCGATCGGTGTGAAGCGCTTGTAGCCATGGGAAAAACCGTCATCGTGATTGATTTGAATCCACTGTCCCGCTCCGCTAAAATGGGCAGCATCACCATCGTTGACGAATTAACCCGAGTGGTGCAAAACATGTTGGAAAACATCGAAGACAGCCTTGTGGATGAGGCGTTCAACAATGACGAGGTGCTTGCTGATGCTTTGCAGCACATTGCTACAAAATTCACTTCGCCGTGATGGCAAGCGTGCGCTTCAGAATTCTTCTGAGAGTTTTGCAACCAATCGGGAGCTGATGCTTTCACCGACGGCGGAGCACGATGCATCGCCACCCAAATCGTAGGTGAGGCCTTTGCCGTCTCGCAAGTGGTCAGCGACGCTTTCGTCGATCATTCGACCGATTTGAACGAGTTCTTCCTCACCGTGCTTTCGACCGAGCCAATCCATCATGAGTTGAATCGAGTTGATGGTTGCAATTGGATTGACCTTGTTCATGCCTGCGTATTTTGGAGCCGAGCCGTGAACTGGTTCGAAGAATGCATGGTCGTCGCCGATGTTTCCGGATGCGGCCATGCCCATGCCGCCCTGAAGAACTGCGCCTAGATCGGTGGCAATGTCGCCAAACATGTTCGAGGTGACAACAACGTCATAGGACTCTGGCGAGCGAGTGAGCCATTGCATGAAAGCGTCAATGTAACCGTAATCTTTCTCTGTACCTGGATACTGCTCTGCAACCTTGTCGAATGTTCTTCGGAACAGTTGGCAGCCACGGGTGACGTTGGATTTGTCAATGCATGAAACCCGCTTCACGCCATCAACAGGCGCTCCATTGCGTGTTTCGGCCACATCAAAGCCCATGCGAATCAAGCGCTCGCTTCCACCTTCAGAAATCGGACGTGGGTCATAGGCAACTTCGCCTTTGAGGCCCGGGAATTCCATCGATGGTGGTTCGTAAGGATCTCGGCCTTGCGCTCGGTCAGCGCTTCGGCGAAGAAGAGAATGGTACAGTCCTTCGGTGTTCTCACGCAAGACGGTCATGTCGACCATGCCTGGTTGCCAGATTTGAGTGAACCGTCCGTGTACCTTGTGTGGAACACCCTCGTAGAGTTTGATTGGACGGAGGTTTGCGTACAAATCCAAGCCGCTGCGCATTCCAAGAATTACGGAGCCGCCGGCAAGATCGCCGTTAGGAAGCCGTGCGCCCGGGTGCCCAATGGCTCCGAGGTAGATTGCGTCTGCTTCATCTCGACAGAATTCAAACGAGCCTTCTGCCCATTCTTCACCTGTGTCAAGGTAATGCTTACCACCACAATCAATGACGGTTTGTTCAAACCCATGATTCGTGTTCGCTTCGATTGCGTTGAGAATACGTTGGGCCTCAAGTGCCACTTCTCGTCCTGTGCCGTCGCCGGGAAGAACCCCAATCCGATAATTTCCCATGCCTCTCGCAAGGGCAACCCCTACATGAACGCGACCCTTTCGTCAGAATGGCTATGGAAATGAGAATGCTGAGCAGACATGTTGTGGCTTAGTATTGAGGTTGGCGTCCATTGGAAGTGATCGCCGACGACTGTATGAACGCAGTCAAAGGGTTGGGGAATGGAAACAATGGTTGGTGGTGTCGAGAAAGGCTTCATAGGCCGTCATGTAGGAGAGTGAAGAACATGAGCGACAAGCAGAACGAGGTCTCAGAAGCCCATGTTCGTCTGGAGTCACTGCCCAAAGAGGTGCAGCGACTTGCTGAAGTCATGATGAGCGTTGACCCTCATTGGAATCTTGAGGCATGGCTCATCGAGCAAGCGAACATGGCGCTGGATTTGGCTGCAATCGATCTTGCGCGGGAACGCATCGTCGTTGAACAGCGGCTTCACCGATTGGAGCAAATTGCCCGCCGAATGGAACCTGAACAAGAACCAGCAGCCGACCCAAAGCAACGAAACATCTTCGATTGCTTCAACCTCGATATCGACAAGGCGATGAAAGGGCTCGGGCAACGTGCTACGGCGCCAGAACAGCCACCGCTCAAGGCCACAGGCAACAACGAACTCATGCATCCTGCAGCCAGTTTCCTCGATTTGCTTCCTGACGACGAAGGTGACGACCCGCTTCTTGCTTTGGCCTGTCAAATGTTGCTTGTTGTTGTCGAGGCCGAAATTGGGAAAGGTGAACCATTTGCGACACTCGAAGTGATTTTCAACGGCATGAACGAGCATGGCGTCATGCCTGAAGAAATCGATGAAGCCATCGACCACCTCCTCGCCATTGGCGGTTTAATTGAGATTGATGACGACTGTTTTATTGCAATTGCTTGAAGATTTGAACATCCCTCAGGGTGGGCTCCGTGGGCCCCCGAGCAACAATTGGTTATACCGTGCACTCCTATCTTCTATGTATGGGAATCGTGCGTTCGTTTGTGTTTGGAACCTTGACTTGGATGATATTAATGGAATTAAGAACTGGCCCTGAACTCGCGCTTGGCGGTGCAGTCGCAGCGGCGTTTTTGGTTGAATCTGCGCAAAATCGATCCCGGCAACACCGATTGATGGAACAAAGCAGGGGGCTCAAACAGCATCTTCATCGCTCTTCATTGCACATTGAAGAACTTCAATTCCATCTTCAAAAAACAAACCATGAATTGCACACTGCGATGGAGGAAATTAATCGCCGAGATGCCGTTGGAAGCCCAGCTGCAAGAGAATTACTCAGCCGTCAAGAACAGGCCATGAATGCGCAATCGCAAGCCATCGAAGCACGCAGTGACCGAAATGAGGCCTTGCTCGATAGTTTGGAACGGTTGTTGGTCATGCAGTCCGATCAGACATCAAGGATTCAACTCACCCTTGCTGATGTGGTCCAAAAATTAGCAATGGAACCACGCCAGAAATTAATGCTCCAAGACAGTGTTTTGGTTCAAGATGCCCCTGCAATTGGCGAAAGGAATCCCGCCAACCGTTCCCAAGCGTCGCAACGAAATCACGCTCAGTACCTTGCTGACCTCTTTGACTAACTCCGGCATCTTGACGAATGGAACAACGGTGGAAGAACCATGGCGACGAAGAAAGAAGGGGCTCAACGGCTGCTTGACAGTCTTGATTCTGCAGTGCGGATTAAACAACGTCTTTGGCTGGCAATCGCCCAAGGTGTGATTGTTTCCGTGGCTGTCACTTGGTTCACGCAGTGGCAGTTTGGTGTCGCAGCAAGCCTTGTCTTTGTCCTGCTGATTCAATTTGCTTTTGAGCGTATGTCCAACAGCATTGCGGCAAGCAAGTTGCAAGCGTTGAATGATTTGGGTTGGTCGACTGAGGCGGACTCGGATGAAGAGCTCCGGGAAAAAGCCGAAAAAATACTTTCATGATGGTGTAAGCATGCAAAACGATGCTGCCCTGTATCTCCAGTTCATCGAAAATGAGGAGAGCATCGCGAGCCGACGATTACGAATGGCGGCGCTGATTTTGTTCTGTGAGTGCGCAGCGCTCTTTTGGTTATGGCGTCAAGGAACCCCCATGCCGCTCCTTGGGGGTCTTTTCGCAGGGTGTTGCCTTTCGCTAAGTCTTGTCTACCGATCCCATGTCCGTCAATCATGGGCCAGAGAGGAAACCATGCTGGAACAACTCGGCATCGATCCGGAATTACTCGAAGGAGGAGCGGTTCGTCAGAAACTCTTGCTCGCAGCGGAGACCGGGACATTCAACGATATGCAAGTCGAAAAAATGACTGGCAGCATCCGTGGCCAAGATGAGAAGGGGTTCACGGGTGGAAAGCAAAATGATCGACTTGATTCAACCACGATGCGACGTGATGTGAAGGAATCTGATGGAGCCTATGAAGGGCTTGAAGGTGATTTACGTCGCTCTGAGCACCTTGTTAACGAAGCCAATGAGCGGTACAGTGCTGTTGCAAACGAACAATGGAGCGCTGCGGAGTCAAAGGATCAGGACTTGATCGAAGCCGGCGTTGAACGGTTGGGCGACTTGGTGCGCACTGATTGGTTTGAAAAAAATGCAAAGGATGGGGCCGTAGACGAACTGATGGGACAAGGCCAAAAGGAATGACACGCTCCCGTTGAACATGAAGGTGAAGGCAATTCTCCTCGCTGGCGGTCATGGAAGTCGGCTGTATCCTTTCACAAAGTATACGCAAAAAACACTGTTGCCGCTTCACAACCGTCCAGTGATCGATTACGCCCTCGGGACGATCCGCAGAGCAGGCATCACGGACATCACCATCGTCTCAAATCAATTTATTGGACAAATTACGAAACACGTCGGTGCCGGTCTGCCCGATGAAAGAATCCACTATGTGTTGGAAGAAGAGCCAACTGGCGTCGCCGATGCCCTCAATTTAGCAAGGGCCTACAACGAAGATTGTCGGCTTCTCATATATTTCTCGGACAACATCACAACAGTTGAGTTAACAGAGGAAGTTGGGACTTTTAGCAACGCTGAACATCCACCTGGTTGCGTGCTCCTGGCTCGTCAAGAAGCCAATCCTCAAGCATTTGGCGTTGCGGTTCTTGGACCAAATGAAGAAGTCGTCGACATCGTCGAAAAACCAGAAAATCCACCGTCGAATCTTGCCATCGGTGGAATCTATATGTTTGACGAACAGTTTTGGTCCTTGCTCGACCTTGGGGTTGAAGAAAAGGGGAAGGATTTCTCAATCACAGATGTCAACCGAAGGTACATTCAACGAGGCATGACGAAACTCATCACCGTTGGCGAGGACACATGGGTGGATTGTGGAACACCGGATTCGCTTCTTCATGCCTCCAACATGGCGAAGGATGGGAAATTGAATCCGAATCCATTCCGTACATGAGCACGGCAACTAAGAAAGGCAACCATCGTCTGGGACGAGCGATGAAGGTCGGAATCATTGGCGCAGGAATGGTCGGAGGAGCCATCGAAGAGTGCTTTGGCCATGCCCATGAATTGTTTGTTCATGATCCTGCAAGAGGCACACAATTGAGCGATGTCACCGACCATGTTGATTTTGCCTACATAGCGGTTCCAACGCCACCCCACCCCGAAACAGGGGCATGCGACACGCGGATTGTCGAGGGCATTCTTGATGCATTACCCGATGGATTCACGGCCGTCATCAAGTCGACGGTGGTTCCCGGAACGACGGAACAATACCATGCTCGTTACCCTCACCTCAAGATTGCTTATTCTCCGGAATTCCTTGTCGAACGCCAGCGCCTCGAAGACTTTGCGAACCAAGACCTCCTCGTTTGTGGAACACATCACGCTGACGTTGCGGAGCGTGTCTTCGAGCAACACAAGCAGGCAGGCGTGCTTCGCCGAGAAAACTTGTTTCATGTCACCCCCACTCAAGCCGAACTGGTCAAGTACACCAAGAATACCTTCTACGCCATCAAGGTCATTTTTGCGAACCAAATGTACGATATCTGTGAAGCAATGGGTCAAGATTGGTACGCCATTCGAGACATGATCACCGCTGAACAAGCTCAGCCCATTGGCCCCTCACACCTCGACCCTATTTTCGGCCTCAACCGCGGGTTTGGTGGAAAATGCCTCCCAAAAGACTCGATGGCACTGGGTGTGCTCGCAGAAGAGCACGGTGTGAAGTACAATCTTTTTGATGCCATTCAAACCGATAACGCTGCGCTCCGAGGCATTCTTACCGGCAAGCCAAGCGATGTCGAGACCAACGACGATTAGAGGGCCACATGTCGAAACCTAACATGGCCGAAGTCCTTCCCAGAGGCACCCTCCAGCGCTTCGGCATTGCGGGTGGGTTCAACACATTCATCTTTTGGATTATTTGGGAAACCTTGCGGCTATCGCCGCTCTACGATGCTGCGGGTGAAACTGCGTTGTGGTCGTTATCATGGCTGGCGTCAAGCGTTGTCGCTCACTTTGTCCATAGGAGGTTCACTTTTGATGGCCGAAGGAACGTTCGAACCACGGTGCTAGGCGCCATCTCAGTGTATGCTGTCGGCATGATGGGCTCGACGCTCTCTTTTGACGCCATGTTGAGCCTTTTGACGGCGTTCCCGATTCGACTCTTATTCCTCTTCAACATCGGAATTTGGGGTCTGTTCACATGGGCGAGCATGCGCTGGTTTGTGTTTGGTTACACCACCATTGAAGACGAATAATCAGACGGCATGGGTTTCCATCAGCGCCAATGGAATCACTTCCAAAGCCGCCTCATGCGTTGCTTCAAGGTCGAGTGGGCATGCATGGCCGGCGTTGACTGCAGCAAGCCATGTCCTTGCACAAACGCACCATGCATCACCAGGTTTCAACCCAGGAAAACCGTGCTGAGGCGCAGGTGTCATCAAATCATTGCCGCGACTTTTGGCAAATTCAAGAAAGGCCTCTGTAACCAAACAACACACCGTGTGACTGCCCCGATCGTTCTCATCGGTGTTGCATTTTCCATCCCGATACCAACCGGTCATCGGGTCACACGAACAACTGTCGAGGGGTTGGCCAAGGACGTTTTTGCTTGGGTACATGT
>JAQXFM010000176.1 GCA_029250305.1 Candidatus Poseidoniaceae archaeon
CTTACCGGTTCCTGCCAGCAAAGCAGTCGTCGGGCAGGTTGAGGCGCTTCACATTTTGGCAAAGGCAGGCGGAACCCAAAGCGCTGGTGCTCTGGAGCAGACCTTGGTCGAATTAGCCACCGTTGTGAGTGACCCCACACCGAAATTGATTCTCGCTGATGAACTTGAAGCCATCACAGAACCTGGCGCAGGTGCGCGAATTATTGCGGGTATGTTGCTCGCTGCCGAAGCCCAAGTCGACACCACAATGATGCTCGTGACTCACCTTGCGCCCTCAATCATTGAAGCAACGGGTCGAGATGACCTGCGCGTCGATGGCATTGAGGCCACAGGGCTGGATGCTGATCTTGAGTTGATGGTCGACCGAACACCAAAGCGAAATCATCTCGCACGGTCAACACCTGAACTGATTGTCAAGCGATTGGTAGAGCGGAGCGAAGGTCACGCACAAACGCTGTTCCGAGACATTCTCACGATGTTTCAGTGATCAACAGGTTCGACCTGCTTCTTCCCCATAGGTATGCATGGGCGCTTGGAATAAATCCTCACAGGTTCGGTAGACAAGCGGTAAGGTCAGTTCGGAACTGGCCCAATTGATGCTGTATCCGCCTGCAGCTGCAGGTGATGGAACGTAATCTCGACCGGTTTGCGTCATGGTGATTGTGATCGAGTCACCTGCTGGGATGAACACATCCATCGGCATGAATTCCATTTTTCCTGTGACTGAAGCAAATGCAACAATCAGTTCGCTACCATCCCTTCCACCATCAGCAAAGCGGAAGTCCATCACAGCGTGCCCAAGGTGCATGCCAGAAGAATCCGTCATGTCAAGGAAGGCGTGTGCTCCGTTTGTTGTGTGCGTGGTAATGGCAATGTGGAATGAGGGCATGCCTGCGATGTACGCATCTTGCTCAAACGGACCATAGGTCAGCGTGATGCTTTCAGTCGTGGTGATCATACCTGCACCGCTTGGGTTGAGTTCAGCAGCGTTGATGACGACGTAATCGGTGTCAGGGGCAGGGTAGGTCGATTCAAATCTCCAACCGCCTTGGTTGTCTTGCATTTCCACGCCGAGGGTTGGTGCTCGTCCCTCTCCCTTGAGGTACCAATCGAACCAGTAGAGCATCTCATCGGCCCAATCCCAACGCAGTGTGTACGGGAATGCTTCTGCTCCCTCGCCAGATGGAAGGGCTTCATGGCCTGAGAGTCGGTCTGGATAATCGTGAGCCCACTGACCAGCGAGCGTCTTGACTTCGATACCTGCGTCCTCAATGATCTGATGCGTAGGGAACGCCATGTGCGGGTCGACGTTCCAATCCTGCATGCCCTGAATGATGTACACTGAGCCGTTGTAATTGCTCACAACTCGGTCAAGGAATGACCGTGAAGTCCAGTAATCGTTGCCAGCATACTCGACCATGCCGCCAGTAAGGTACGCCGCTGGACCGTTGACATAGCCTTCGATGTAACCTTCACATGCGTTCTCAGCATCAGCAGCATCACCGTCGACACCGAAAGAGCCGTAGACACCGTTGTGCATGATCATCCCTCGTGCTTCCATGCTTCCGTTTCGCCACATCAATTCGTGCACACCAATGAGTCCCGACATTGGGACAATGGTGGCGAGATGTGGGTTTCCGAATGTAGCGGCCTGCCATGGAGTGGAACCATCGTAAGATTTGCCAATGAGGCCAACGTTTCCGTTCGACCAACCTTGGCTTCCCAACCATGTCACCGCAGCATCGATGCCCCGTTGTTCATCGGTGCCCATCAGATCCATGCAGTGATTTGATTCGCCAGTTCCAAACACGGAAACTTGGGCAACGCCGTAGCCGTGAGGAACATAGTTCTCAATCAGCATTCGGCCAAGGCGATCTGCAGGGGTGAGAGCGTCGACATCGCCATCGTTGTAGTAAGGACCAACTTCAGCAATCACAGGGACTTGGCACGACTCCGAGACATTGCCCGCTTCCCAATCGCATCCTTCGATGACTGGCAGCCAAAGGCCGAGGTGAACTTCTGCATTTCCTGTGAGGCCAGCGCCACCATCAGCCGCAGTGATTGTAGGGACGGGTACGAACACGGAGCGAACCGTGTCGATGCCGTACGTGCCGTTAACCGTAACACGAGCAAAGACATCTGAATCATCATACATCATTTCCGTCCGGTCCCAAGGCTCGGGGTAGACATCATAAGGAGCCTCAATGCCGCCTTCATCCACTTTTTGTTCACCAAAACATCCAGACAAACTGGCGCTGAGCATGACAGAGACCAAGAACAACGAACGCAGGTGCATGTCCTTCCCTACAGCGAGGGATTTTTGAACGCATTGGTCTCTTGGATAGTACACAACAAACCAAAGCGATGGACTGGTCTTCATTCGTTGGAAGGTTCTTCCTCGCCTTCCGCTTCGCGTTGTGATTGAATTTCAGCCCGAACTTCGTCCATGTCGAGGGTTCCAAGTTTCGTGACCAAATCTCGCAATGCGTCTTCAGGAAGCGCACCGGGTTGAATGAAGACACCGATGCCTTCCTTGAACGCAATTGTGGTTGGAATGGATCGTACATTGAAGGCTTGGGCAAGTTGCGGCTCTGCTTCAGTGTCGATTTTGGCAAACACAACATCGGGGAACTCCTCGGAAACACGTTCGTAGACTGGACCGTACGCTTTGCACGGACCGCACCATTCTGCCCAGAAGTCCAGGAGCACGATTTCGTTGTTTTCGACTGTATCTGCGAACTCGGGTTCAGTGAGGTTAATCGCTGCCATGAGCATCTGTCAACATTGGAGGTTCTTCAATACCACCTCATCCGGTCGTTCCGACGAGTTCATGTGCTCACTGCCCAAGGGCCTCCCATGCGCCTCATCCGCTGTGTTGCCGTTGCCATGTTTTTGTTGATGCTTTTGCCAAGCTTATCCATGGCATCAATGCAAGAATCGAACGCTGCCTCTGGCCGAGAAAACTCCATTCTCGTATCAGAATTGTTCATCAGTCCAAACAACCTCGTTTCAAATGAAACCTCGCAAAATGTCTACGGAGCAGTGGACTGGAATGCCGATGGCGAGTACGGAAAGTACTCCGATCAGTTCATCGAAATCTGGAACTCCGGTTCGACCCCAGTCGATGTCTCGGATTGGCAACTGTCCGTGACAAGCGGCAGCCCACCTTGCCAATTGGCATGGAACACCTCAATCCCTGCTGATGGACGCATCTCCGTGTTCAGTGCAGACTCTGGCATCATTCTCTCCTATTTTGATGGTGACACAGTGACCATTAGCGACGATTCAGGATCCGCAATGGACTCCATGTCATTCCCTGCAAAGGACTCGTGGTATGGCGATTCCTACATCGAAGATAATGATGGCCAACTTAGGAAGGTTTCACCAACACCTGGATGGGGACCAGAAGGCTCGGGATCAGACGTGGCACTGAACATCGTCAAGTGCTACAACATTCCAGACCCAGTGTCAAACGATGCCTACCTTCTGAAGGGACGTGTTGTCACCATGGATGGAGAAAACAACGTGCTCAACCAAGGCAACGTCATGATCCGTGATGGCATGATCAGCGGCGTCTGGTCCGATGCTGGAACCATTCCAAGCGGTGTTGACTTGACCAATGTACCAATTATCGAAACCAATGGGACAATCTATCCTGGTTTGATTGATTTGCACAACCACATGCATTACAACCACATCCCTCTGTGGGATTTCGAAGTCCACCTCAACGCCAATCAAAAGTCAGCTTAAGGTGGCTACACCAACCGTGGCCAATGGGGCGACAATTACGATTACGGACCAAGCATCACATGGAACAAAGGAAACGTCCAGAACAACAACCGATGGGGCATGGCAACTGAACAAATGAAGTACGCTGAAGTTCAAGCCATCGCTGGCGGCGTCACTGCAGTGCAGGGCTCACCATCAGGCAACGATGCATGGGACAGCACCTTGTCCCGAAACGTGGAACTCTACAACTTCGGTCAAGACAACATCCTCACCTGCGCAGTGTGTGAATGGTACAAATCCTCATACAACTCTGAAGGAAAGATCGCAGACTTCAATGACGGTGACCTCGAAGCATGGTTCATCCATTTGTCAGAGGGTGTTGACCAAACCAGCCGTGATGAATTCGACTTGCTCAACAGCAAGGGATTGCTCGCTCAGCCAACCGTCGTGATCCACGGTACGGCCCTCACGGCATCTCAATTTGGACAAATGGCTGCGGTGAATTCCAACCTCGTGTGGTCTCCGCTCTCCAACCTCCTGCTCTACGGAAACACAACCGATGTTCGTGCTGCTGACAATGCTGGCGTGAAAATCTCCCTCGCACCAGATTGGGGACCAAGCGGTTCAAAGTCGAGCCTTCACGAATTGAAGGTGGCAGACTTGTGGAATAGAGAAGTCATGAACGACTACTTCACAAACTACGAACTGGCTGAGATGGTCACCTCCAACCCTGCTGCTGCGGCAAAGTGGGACCCATTCGTCGGCAAGGTCAAGTCCGGCCTTGTGGCAGACCTTGTCATCATCGACACCTTCCACGACGACCCTTACCGAAACCTGATTGAATCAATCGATGAGGATGTCCGCTTGACAGTTGTTCAGGGCAAAGCACTGTTTGGTGATGAAGACATCATGACTGCGCTCAAGGGTGACGATTGGGAGCCAATCCAAGGCGGCGGCGTTTCCAAGGTGGTCGACATTACAACCACGTCCGTTGTTGACGGAAGCCAATCCTTTGCCAGCATCGAAGAGGGCCTCGCAATGGCCATGCGCAACGAACTCAGCGACATTCGAGAGCACTGGTCGGAAGTGGCCGACATGACCACCGACGAAGAAGTGCAAGCTCACCTCGACAAGACCTTTGACGGCGATTACCGGGACGGTGTATCGCACCTCAAGAACATGACACTGGATCCAATCTTCACCACAGGTGACGATCGTTACTTCGATGTCATCAACCGCTCCGCATGGGCGAACACCCACATTGATCTGAGCAAACTCTACGATTACTATGCCGTTGGAATGGACGCTGATGGCGACCGCACGTCGGCTGAAATCACGCTGCCACAGGACGATGGAACCACTGGAGGGAACAGCGGCACAGACAACACGGGCGGCAACGGTGGAACCGGCGACAGCACTGGCAACAACGGCGGCACAGACAACACCGGCGGTACAGACAACACCGGCGGAAACACAGATGGCACAACCATCGACCTCTGTGAGGACGGAAGCACACCTCCTTGCATCACAAATCCGAATTCAGGAAACGACGATGGAAGCGGCGATGCTGATGAGGCAAGCAGTGACATACTCAAGCAGAATGCGATGTTCCTTCTTGTTGGCATCATTGGTGTGATGGGCGTAGGTCTCTACCTCATTAGCAAGACAGGAGGCGAAGATTTGAACCTCAGTCAAGAAGCCAAAATAGAGAAAATTTGGGACGAAACCGAGTTGGAAGACTCATCAGGTTCCAATTCATTTGTACCCTCACCGCCACCAATGGACAAGAAAGGGTCGAATAATTCTGGCGATGAAAAAGCACAGGACCACAACACAACCCGTTCAAACCGACACACAAAGCACGATGGTGGCGACACCGGAGGCTCTGGCGAAGGCGATGAGAAGGCACAGGACCACAACACAACCCGTTCCAACCGACACACAAAGCACGACGGTGGCGACACCGGAGGCTCTGGCGAAGGCGGCGATGGAGACAAAACCGCTCAGGACCACAACACCACCAGGTCAAACAGAAGCTGAGTGCCAACGAATCTGACACCGTTGCCCTCCCATCCGTGCGGAGGGGTTTCAAAGGAGTCTGCGCAGCAGAGGGCGTGAAGAATGACGACCTCCTCTTTTTGTGGGATTCACTGTCAACGATTGTCAAAAATTGTACGACCAATTTGGAAAGAGCCATTGACGAACCAGGGGATTTGTTCGTAAAAACGCCAAATGGTCGGCCATTTGCCCGAGTTAGAATTCAGAAAAAGCACGTTGGGATCTATCTCTTGCCGATGTACTATCATCCAGAAGTCTTGCCCCTGAATCTATCGAAAAAGAAGTCTGGAAAGAGCACCTTGAAATTCAAAGATCAAGATGAAGATGTGGACGCAGACCTGACCTGTTTGATCGAGAATTGCTTAGCGTTTGTTGGGCATTACTAAGTTGGGGTATGTGAGAAGGCCCGATTCATGTACGACTCGATTGACGAACATGAGATGCAATTTGAATGAATTGAAACCACTCTATACTGGCCATAAGTTCATTGCACGCACCACAACCGAAGAGGTGTGCCAATCGATTCAGCAGAAGCATTGAGGCGAGCGACGTTGGTACGCAGCG
>JAQXFM010000217.1 GCA_029250305.1 Candidatus Poseidoniaceae archaeon
CAGATCATTACGCCCATAATGACGCTGAACACAGTGATGAAAAGGAAGTTAAGGAATCCTCTTCCACTCTCTATAGAGCCGGGTGCACTGGTGTCAATGACGAGCGTTTGTGGTTCGCCTTGTCCATCGGTTCCGTGGAGAAAGATTTGATCGGAACCAAAGCCAGTGCTCTCAACTTGGAATGACAGTGGTTCAGCGAGGGACAGTTGTTGGACTTGATCTCCTGAATGCCGAAGGATGGTTTTGCTTCCTGCGTCACCAAATAACCAGACTCTGTCAGTTTCATCGACGGTCGCTGCAACGCTTGGTGCATTGTGATGGGTCATCGAGCCTGAGGTGCTGAGGTGCGTGCTTCCATGGTCGCCTGCGGCAAACACAGTCCCATCACCTAACGTGAGCAATGTATGGTAGAGGCCTCGTTCTCCAGTGTGCATCGATGCGACAATTGGTGCAGTGAGGCCTCCGTTCCAATCAATCACGGCAATAGTTGGGACGATTTTGGGAGCAGCCGGGCTTGAACCAGCCTCGTTGCTTGTGTATGAGAGGTATCCACTTGCAACCCAATGCTCGCTTCCAAGGGGTGCCACTTGTTGCCAAACAGCACCTGCAGAGTTGAGCATTGGCATCGAAAGGGTGCTTGATGCCATGGAGGTTGCAATGGTGTCGCTCGAAGCCGAGGCGTCGGAAATGCTTCCAAGTCCTCTAAGGCTTGTCGATGTGCCTTGCATTGTGACCATCATCCATGAGGCTTGGGAACCTGTTACAGATTCAGCCAAATCCATGATTGTAAAATTCCCGTTGCTGGAATCGAGGTCCAAAGTCGTAATCGTGGTCTCACCGTTTGCTTCATTGTCAGGGGAATGAATGACTTGGACTGTGTTTTTGGATGGTGAAATGGCAGTGTTCCCGTTTTCGAGGGGTGTGATGAAGTTGATGTTGTCTGCAGGGAGGCCGTCTTTGGCACTCATGATTTTGGTCACCGTCATTGGACCGTTCTGTTGGTAAAGATCAACGCCATCCTCAGTGAGGACCTTGGCGGTGAAGGTGGTTCCGCTTGAATACTCAATATCGAGCACTCGATTTCCGGCGTGGCTTGAATCGCTTGGACCAACCTCGACACCAGGTAAGTTGCTTGTGCCTTGAATCGCAAGGGCGCCGAGCAAAATGAAGACAAGGAAACCCGCCATGGCAATCCACTGGAATTCGGATTCCTCTTCGAGGTACCCACGCCATCCGTTCGCCATAGGGAGAAACAAACGAACGGAGCACATGAATGCTTTTGTCCGCATGCAAGCCGCCGTTTCACTTTGATTTCGCCCCTCCTCTCCCGCAGGGGCCGAGGCGGAGGGATGATAAGGGAACCATTGGTCGCAGGGTTGCTTGGAGAGTTCATTATGGCACGTAAACCAGCATCTATGTATCGCCGACTCAAGGGACCTGCATACACTCGACGTAAGTTCATCGGCGGTGTCCCAAACAACAGAATCCACCAGTACCACGTCGGAAACCGTGTTGCTGCTGAGACAGGCAAGTTCCCTGTCATCCTCGAATTGCGCTCCGATAACAACGTGCAAATCCGACACACAGCCCTCGAAGCTGCCCGTGTTATCTCCAACTCCACGATCCGTAAGGCCGCTGGAACCCAAGGATACGCTCTTCGAGTTCACACCTTCCCACACCACGTGCTTCGCGAAAACAAGCAAGCAACCGGTGCTGGTGCAGACCGTGTTTCACAAGGAATGCGCTGTGCTTTCGGAAAGAACGTTGGAACCGCTGCTCGTGTAAAGCGAGGGCAGCGAGTTATCTCGATTCAAGTTCACCCAGAGTTCTACCTCACCGCCCGTGATGCTCTTCGTAAGGCCAGCATGAAGTTCCCAACTCCATGCACCGTTCGACTCATCAAGGGACACGAGCACCTCAAGGGTCTCATTTGAGAGCGAATTGGGCCGAGCCCAATCCGTGTGGGAACCATTGTTCTCCGTGTTTTTGGGCGCGAGTTCCATAAGTCCTAACCAATGACATCAACATAAGGAGAAGGGGTGAGACAATGCGAGTAGCCGTTCTGAAGGAAGACAGTTGTCAACCAAAGAAGTGCAACGATGAATGTCATGCCTTCTGCCCGCCCGTTCGAAATGGACAAGAATGCATCATCCTCGATGACAAAACAGGCAAGCCTCACATTTCGGAGAGCCTTTGCATCGGATGTGGAATTTGCATCAACAAATGTCCGCACGACGCCTTGATCATCGAACAGTTGCCAAGCGAACTCGAAAGCGACATGATCCATCGGTATTCAATGAACGGCTTCCGACTGTTCCGATTGCCGACTCCATCAAAGGAAAGCGTGGTTGGAATCCTTGGACCCAACGGTATGGGCAAATCAACGGCCATCAATGCCTTGTCGGGCCGCATGATTCCCAATCTCGGTGACTGGTTGGACAAGGAAGCAGATTGGGACGGTGTCATTGAGACATTGCCTCGAGGTGAACTTCGGGATTTCTTTGTGGCTGTACGGGATGGAAAAATCAAGGTCGCACTGAAGCCACAGAATGTCGACCGGCTCCCAAAGCGGGTGAAAGGGACTGTTCGAGACCTTCTTTCCAAGGTCGATGAACGAAAGATGTTCGATGAGATGACAAAGAAACTTGGCATCGACCATTTGCTTGATCGCACGATTCAGCAACTCTCTGGCGGAGAATTACAACGGATGGCCATTTGTGCAACACTGCTTCGAGATGTCGATGTGTACTTCTTCGATGAACCATCTTCTTACCTCGATATTCACGAGCGAATGAGAATTGTTCGGATCATCCAAGACCTCGCAGAAACAAAGCGCGTCATTGTCATCGAGCACGATTTGGCAGTGCTTGACGTGCTATGTGACCTGGTCCACATCGTTTACGGCAAGAAGGGAGCGTTCGGTATTTTCACGCCTGCACGGTCAACCCGTCAAGCCATCAACACCTACCTCGATGGGTTCCTTCCAGAGCAAAATGTCCGAATTCGTGACAAGCCGATTAAATTCCTTAACCACAGCGATCGTGTTTCAGAACTCGGTTCGCAAGTTGTCTCTTGGGGCGGACTTGGCAAAACCCTTGGTGAATTCAAACTTGAAACTGGAGAAGGTGCTGTGCACCGCTCAGAAGTCGTTGGTGTCGTTGGTCCCAACGGTACTGGCAAATCAACCATGATCAAGGTCCTTGCTGGTGAACATGAATACGATGAGGGCTGGGTCACATCGGATGCTTCAATCTCCTACAAACCTCAGCACATCCATGTCGATATCGATGGAAGCGTTCAGTTGTGGCTTGACAGTGAAATTGGCCCACGCTGGCGAAGCGGCGAATTCAATGTCAACGTCATTCGAGCACTTGGAGTCGACCAGCTGCTTCCCAAGCGCGTCAAGAAACTCTCTGGTGGAGAACGACAAGCGGTTTCTATTGCGATCTGTCTTGGTCGTGAGGCAGACTTGTATCTTCTTGACGAACCTTCAGCCCATCTTGATGCCAACGCTCGCATGGAAGCCGCCAAAGCGATTCGAAGAACTATGGAAGCCAACGAAAAGTCTGCATTCGTCATTGACCACGACGTTTACTTCATCGACATCGTTAGTGATTCATTGCTTGTTTTCGAAGGCGAGGGTGGACGCTATGGAAAAGCGCAGGGCCCATTCAGACTCCAAGAAGGCATGAATCGATTCCTTGAAGGCGTGAATGTCACATTCCGCCGAGATCATGACTCAAAACGTCCACGGATTAACAAAACCGAAAGTCGAAAAGATCGAGAACAGAGAACTTCTGGAGATTTTTACTCCTTCAATCATTGATGAGGTGACATGAATGCCAGTTGGACTCCCGCCACTTGGAGGCCCTCTTGGACGTTCTCGTTCACGAATTTCAGCAAGCGGTTTGACCACCTTTCTTCGTTGCGAACGCCAATGGTTTCTCGGCTCAAAACTCGGGCTTTCCGGTCCAACAACACCCTCTCAAGTTCTTGGTATTGTAATTGAGGACGAACTGTGCGGCTTGCTTATGCACCGACCAGATGCAAGCATTACCTCACTTACCGAACTGAGTCATTGGATTGCCCAAAAAGTGCCCGATGCTGCACGACGTGCACAAGAGGCTGGGCAAGCTGATTGGGATGCTTCCTTGTGGCGAACGGCCGATTGGGTTTGGGAAGAAATAGAACTCGAAACAATGGAGGAGAAACTTCGTGCAGGCTTGACCCTCTTCATGGAAGAAGTGAATGAGTGCATGAATGCTGGCGGTGGCCCGTACCTCGAACAGTACAGAAAGGGTGAATGTCCATTTGAAGTTCCTTCACCTGCTTGGGGCGAGGAGCCACGCTTCCCAGTTCCCGATAAGGTCCGCAGTTTCGGCATGCGCTCCTGGGCTCGTGACGAACCGATGGTATGGAATAAGGCTGGTTCAGATGTTTCATGGCATGAAGCTTGGGAAATAGCAAGGCCTTGGGTGAAAGACCCCCGCGTCCACCAACCCCAGCGATTGTACCATCCGGAAGGGTGGGCTGCAGGGGAACTCGACCTCGTGATGAGATGGGATGGTCGAATCCGTCTGATCGATATCAAATCTGGAGATCCAACCTCACGGTTCGCAGCTTCCCTACAACATCAACTTCGATTCTATGCTTGGTTGTGGCACGAAACTCATGACGGTCAAACCATTGATGGATTGGAAGGCTGGTACCTCGCTGGCCCCCACCGACTCACCTACGACGCCCCAACAAAAGAAGAAATTCAAGCCATGACCTCCGAGTTTTTTTCCATCAACAAAGCCATGCAGGGAATGGGCTCCGGACCAGTCGCCCTTCCAGCACTGTCAGGTGACGCCTGTTCGGGCGAAGCCGCTGGGTGTCATTGGTGCAGCCTCGGCAAAAATTCTGATGGCTCATTGGTCAATGATGAATTGTTGGCATCGATTACCTCAGTCCGCTCCTTCGAGGTGGCCTCACCAAGTCAACCGCTTTCTTCAATTCCAAACCGTGTTCATGTGCATGGGAAATTCACTGGTGCTTGGGGCCCACTTCCCAACCACTTTGGCGAACCAGTGCTCGGTGCTATGTTGATGGCAGGTGGCGCTCAAATCACTGTTGAAGAAAGTGAGCCGGGTTCATATCCAACACTTCATGACGGCCCGAAAGAGGAACTCGTGATCATCAATGCGCTTCCGGGTGTTTGGAGAGGTAGCCCTCGCCTTTACCTTGATTCGAAGAGCAAACTGGTGACGGTTGCTGAAGCTGAGGAGCATTTTGCGGACTCTGGAAAAGCCCTCAAAGACCTTACCACTCGAGTTGGACTTTTGCGAACGAGAGCCAATGTCGAAGGCATCGTACTCAGTTTGAGAAAACGATCTGGTGTTCGATTGGATGAAAAACCTTGGACCATGTTTGCAATGCACCTCTGGGATGGTGCTCATGTCGTGGAAATAGCAGCTTTTGGCTCGAGTATCTCCGGACAAATCGAAGCCATCCGGCCAGGAAATCGAATCACTCTCATGGCAGCAGAACTTGGCTGGCGTGCGGGCTTGCCTCAACTTCGAATCGATAACCGGAAAACTCGATTGACCATCAAGGACGATTGAAAGGTGGCTTAGAGTTTAAGAAGCGTCGGTCAACATTGCGATGTATGCCTGTCCGACTCGCCATTAACGACGATGACTCCGTAGGTCCCTACAACCGCTTGAGTGCGAGTCAAGTGAATGCATACACAACCTGCTCAAGGATGTGGTTCTATGAGAAAGTGCGTCGATTCAAGATGCCTCAGATTCCTGTTCTGTTTGTCGGTCGTGCTGTTGAAGAGGCCATTTGCCGAATGCTCCAAGAATCGCCTGCATTGTTAGCGCCAAGTGCCTCTTCGGATACGCTGTCCAATATTCCATTGGACGATGGTGGCGTTCCGAGTCGAGATTCCGACATGCCTTGGCCAGCAGACCGCTTGCTCGCCTTGCCCACTGAGATGTGGCCAGAAGATCTTGAAGGCCTGCGCTCATGGGCTCAGCAACGTCTTCAGGCTCACCTTCCTTTGGCTCTTCAGGCCATGAAGGAGGAGTGGGAAAAAGACGAACGCAAAGCAGGTGACTGGTCAAGTGTTGATTCTGCACGGTGCATGGACATGTGCCTGAAGGGGCTTGAGATGCACCTTGCAGAAGTGCAACGATGTTTCGATGCAAACGGCGGCCCGGAACTTGAACAATGGCGGAAAGGGGTGCGACCTCATTGGCCCGCTCCGGACGGCCGGCGTTACGAAATGTCCCTTCGTCATCCACTCGCACAAGATGGACCCTTGGTTTGGGTTGAGGCTTGGGAGATTTCGCGGCCTTGGTTTGTTGATCCACATGCAGGGAAATTTGCAATGAACGCCATCCACCCTGAACATTGGTTCCAAGGCGAGTACGACTTGGTTTACCGATGGGATGGACGAATCAACATTGTTGACCTGAAAGCCAGCGTCGGTGCAGGTGACCGCTCGGGTAATTATGTCGAACAACTGCGGATGTACGCCATGCTATGGTGGGTGACGCATGAGCGTAAAGAGCAAGTTGATGCGTTGCAAATATGGTACCTCGGTGCTGATGCCATCAAAGAAATTGAGGTTCCGACTGTTCCAGAAATGGGAGCCATGGAGGCGAAGTTAGAAGCGCTTTGGAAAGAAATCAAATCTGAACAACCGACCATCGACGACTGCCCACCAGAGCCTCTGCCAATGCGTGGTTTCTCACCGGGTGGCGTGCCCACAAAGGCGCCAGAAGAAAGCCGTTGCTCTCGGTGTGATTGGAAGGCTGTCTGTCCGGGTGGGGATGGGCCTGAATCATTGCCCGATGGAGGTTCAATCCGTTTGCCTGGCTCGACTGCTTCCTATGACTTGACGCCAATCAATGCACTTGAGCCTCGAATGACGATTATTGCTGACGTGTTCAGTGTAATGGGTGGAGGCGATGGCCGCCGTCCAAAAATCAAGATTGAACAAGACGGCCATTTTGCCAGTCTCCAGTTGTTGGTCGATCGACATCAAGATGGTGAGCCTGCATGGCCCGCTGACTTGGCAAAAGGCGATCGAGTCCGCCTCGAAGGCGTTGTTCCATCGGCGAATTACAAAGGTGAACTTCAACTGAAAGTGGATCCACATGCGATTGTTGTTCATGCGGGCGAAGATGAGCATGTTGAGACAACGCTGCTTGATTTCAGGGCACGTTGGAACGTTACCGGGCGGCTCGTCTATCGATTTGAAAAGAAAGGCGTTGGCCGCAACGGGAAATCATGGCATAGGAAAGGCATGATGCTCATGGACGCTCATGGTTCGATGAAGGTCGAAGGGTGGGCTGCAGACTGGGGCGCTCAGTACGACCTTGCAGAAGTGGGCGATACGATTGTAGCCGCAAATATAAGTCTCGATGCTTGGGCCATTGATGTGAAAGGTCAGATCAATCGCAATTCCAAAGTTCAAATCACCGAGCGGGTCGAGCGGACTGATTAGCCGCCAGACGAGACGGTTGTGACCAACAACGAGATGTCACTTGTGAGTTTCGTGGCATGAGGTAAAACGACGCCTTCGTGGCTCACAATGACCGTTGATGCAAGGATCCCAGCCTCGCCGAGTGCTGAGCGAACCGTCGCACCACTTTCACATTCCACCGTGAGGTTGTGGTCTCGGCCGGTGAACTGAACCTGCATGTCTGCTTGTCATAGCACCATGCTTATGACGGTGGCGCTGGAGCGAAGTCTGCGGCCGAGATCGCATAGCCCGGTATTGCGGTGGATTCGAAATCCACTGTCCCCTGGACACGGGAGTTCAAATCTCTCTCTCGGCGCCAATGACATTCATGGGCCTACAGCCGCTTCACATGTAGAAGGCATCAGGGGACTCAGTCAGATCGGCGACGTAGTTTTCCTTTGATTCAGGTGCAAGTGATGCAAGCTTCTCTGTCAACATGGCTTGTGCGTCAGCAGGAAGGGCGATGCCCAAATCAAACCAACCATCCAGTGCTTCCAAGAGCCGTTGTGAGGCAAACACATCGCCACTCGAGCCAACGGTTGTGGCAATTGCGCACGCCGAACGCACGCCATGGAGGGGACCAACCGATGCCATGAGGGCAGTGAGGCCAATCGCTCCAGATTTAGGCTCGTCTCGCCGGACGTCTACGCCAGCGGCCTCCAAATCCATTCTGTGGTCAACACTCGATGGGACAATGAAGCATTCCTTTCGTGTGGGTGCGTCCATGAGTCCTGCAAGCACGTAAATTTCCTCAACTCCCTGTTCAGATAGCCAAGACATCAGTGCCTGAGCCATGCTGCCTTGATGTTCTGGTTCAAGGGGCTGTGATGTTCCAGTGAGCGTGAGGATTCGCACGCCAGTAACCGACTCTATAGCGCATAATGAAAGGTGGGGCGGTGTCAGAAGGCCGTCTTGGTCAAGCAGGGCCAATGGTGGCAAAGCAGTGTGATGAAGGCGCACCAGTTCTGTGCACTCATTGACTTGGGTGAGGCCCTCGAGAGCCGCCTTCCCCACATTACCAACACCAGGTAGGGCGAACAACATCATTCGATGATCGCCAAGTGTGTTGGGCTGCTTTCTCCATTCAATGTGCAATCCCATAAACGCTCGAACGAGTCGCGCCGCGCTATAATGTTTGATGTTAAGAGGGGCGAATCAAGCCCGTTTCGGGGCCCCTGTTCTTCAAGCGAGGCTTCACTCTTCTTCAGTTACAACGTGGCTGTCCTTCATGTCTTGAAGGGAAGGAAGTGTTGGTAATTCTTGAGCCCACTCTTTGGATTCAACGTTGTACATCTTCCTGCGGATTTGCGCACGGTTGTCTTCGGGTGACCACTTGAGAGGGGCTGCTGCTTGAGCAGTTTCGCCACATGCAGGGCATGTAGTGGATAATGACCACGCTTGGCAAGTGAGGCATTGTTGGAGGATTTGTCGTGCCATATCATCGCCTCATTTGTCATGCTCACTCACGGATTGCATCCGCTTCGCCACCAGCTTCGACCACATGGGTCAACGTTGCTGATGTTGCTTGTTCCCAGAGGGCTTCAGCGGTCTTGAAGTCAGGTGCTTTCAATTCAATCCTGTATTCAGGTGCGCCATTGTAATGGCACGTGATTTCGATCTCTTCTTCTGGTGACGAGAACGCTTCTGCAGCGAGCAGGGCGTCTCGAATGGTATCAACACCAGTTGTGGAGTTGATGCTGAGGGTTAATGTCCCACGGATTTCCACAAATGGAGGAATGATGTTCTCAACTGCAATTTCGATGAAAGGTTGGAGCCAATCACCTTCGAATCCCGCATCTTGAAGAGCGCCTTCATTCATCGCGGCTTCTTCAAACGAAGTGTAAAGTCCGCCGAATGCATCAATCAGTTCGTCGCCAGAGGATGCGATTTCTTCAGCACTCCATCCGACCTTTTCACCGAGTACTTTGAGGAGTTGGTGAGCTCGTTGCTCATTCTTCCACTCCTGCAATCGATCCCTTCGGCGTTCTTCCGAGACAGATTTGAGTGATAACTCCAGGGATGTTCCATCCTTTCGAGTTCGCATGACCTTGCAGATCAAGCGTTGACCTTCTCGGACAAAGGCACGGATGTTCTTGACCCATCCGCTCGCAATCTCTCCGATGAAAATGAAACCTTCGACACCTTCGAATTCGTCAAGGGAGACGTAGGCGCCGTTTTGCTTGACAGTCGTGACTGAAACGACAACAAGTTCGCCTTCTGAGGGGGTTGTTGTTGATTTCTCAGAGGGCATGGAGGCTCAGCCTCCTTACTCGAGTGCTTCAACAACAGTGCAACCAATGAGATCGGCCTTTCCGCCAGATGGATTGGTGAGGGTAGCGCCACAAACGTTGCAAGAAACAACGGTGGTTGCGCGGGAGAAGATGGTTGTTTCATTGCCGCAATCTCTGCAGGCGACCTTAAGGAAATGTTTTGCCATGATGTTCAACTCACTTGTCAATCAGTTCGAATTTCTTCGCTCTCTTGCATGGCGCATAGTGTGCCTTGCCGGTTTCCGTACAACGGAAGAGGATGTTGACTCGCTTGGTTGGCTTTTCTCGGCCATCAGGCTTTGGACGTGGGAAACCACGGTAACCAGCCATCACGCGGCGGAACCGTCGCTGACCCCAGCGAAGTTCGGAGGCGCGCTTCTTCTTTACGCGCTCCACTGTGTGCATTGTATGCTTACCAGCCGACGGACTGTAACGCTTCACTTGACGAGGCATTTTCACCATAAGAGCACCTTAAGCATTCGGCCCACAAGAGTCGGGTATTTAGCCATGCCGCACCGGGCCTTGCCCTACAATCACGCCACTGCGTGTGAGAATCAGGGTTGATTTGATAAGACAAGCGGCGGAACCGGTGTCATGAATCCGATGGCCCAGGCAGCCCTGTGGTTTTGGCTTCCTGCCGCATTGGTGCCTTTGGGTGTCTGGCTTTCCCTTTCTTCTAAGACCTCTTCTGGGACGAATTTCGGTCGATTTTTGGCAGGGGTTGGGATGCTCGGCCTCGTCACTTCTCCATGGACCGTGCCAGACTCTCCGTCAAGCGCCGCCGGCCATTTACTCGGTTTCATTCTCGGACCTGCTGCACTTCTCTTGTCGGGTGTGTACCTTATTGCGTTCTCTGGCCATGTTCCGGTGGGACGCCTTCCGAGGAGCGATCGTCGTCTTGGTGTCATGGCCTTCATCATTGGTTTTGTTTGGTTCGTTGGCATGCATTGGTGGAACCTCACGCCCGCTCTCGAAGAAGAGGTGAATCGGTACTGGCTTGTGTTTTGGCCGACCTTCCTCTTGCTGTTGACGTGCTTGCTTTCGGGAGCTGCGTTATCGCTGCGTGTCATCGGCGATCGCAGAGCGACCGAATCAAACGTGATGTGGTTTGCTTCTGGGTTTGTTCTCTTGCTCATCCTTCTCGCCATGATGGTTGATGGACGGCATGTGGATGCAGACACCTTCCGCTACCACCTATGGCTCGCTGGTGCGGACGTACTGGGGACCGCCGTGGGATTGTCAATATCGATTCTCGTTTTCGGTCTCATCATCTTCCTACACGAACGATCATTGCCTGAACCGAAATCCATTGCACCACCAACCGATAAGGAATTTGCACATGTCGCATCAATTGTTGCTGCGAACTTAGGAGGTGGCGAGTATGAATGAAGAACGCCTCGTGTTTACCTGGCGCGCCATGTTGTTGGCCTTCTTGCTCCCGCTTGTGTTGCTTTGGGCCATGGATCTCACGATGGGTGGTTCTCTTGGTGCTGGTACAGACAGTTTGCCTCGGTTTGGTAATGCTATCTTGACCTCATACACGCTCGGTTCACTGGTTCTGCTTGGCAACCTCTTCTTCTATGCCGACTCTCGGCAACGACCGCTGGCTCCTTTGTTTGGTATGCTTTCAGCCGCCGTTATGGGTGTCGTGGTGACTGTCTTGCTGCTCAATCAGGGTTCCCTTCTCATGGAAGACAATGGTTCCATCCAAGCGCAAATCTTCTACAACATCGTCCACATGTTCGTTTCAGCTGGCGCAATCCTTCTGGCCCTGGCCCTCTCACTTGGGTTCACTTTTTCGACCATTACGGCTCAAAAACCACGACGAACGGTGTTTGAAGAAGAGTGATTCTCCACTGGCGTAGCGAAAACCACCTCCGTTGATTTCATAAGGAGGAGGTCGGTGGGCGTGTTCAACAGGTGTTTCTATGTCAAAGGGTACTCCATCCATGGGTAAGCGTCAGAAGACCACCCACATCCGCTGCCGACGCTGCGGACGCAACGCATACCACAAGCAAAAGTCCGTTTGTGCTTCATGTGGCTACGGGGAAACATCACGCATTCGCAAGCACAGCTGGTCCAAGAAGTCTCACCGCCCTAAGGCTTGAGTGAATTCTGACTCGTTGAGAAGCGCAATGGCTACAAAGTGCCTTGATTTGGTTGGGTTGAGGCAACAGCATGTGCGGCATCATTGGAATTGTAGGACGACCTGACGTCCATGTCAACCAGTTGATCTACGACGGGCTCACCGTTTTGCAACACCGAGGCCAAGATGCTGCCGGCATCATGACCGAATTTGACGGCCAATTTCGCCTTCGCAAATCAAACGGCTTGGTTTCTGATATCTTCTACACTCGGCACATGCGACGGCTTCAGGGCCACGTGGGTATCGGCCACGTGCGTTATCCAACCGCTGGTTCATCATCCCGTGCCGAAGCCCAACCGTTCTATGTCAATTCTCCATATGGGCTGAGCCTCGCCCACAATGGAAACCTTACCAATGCCTCGGAGCTGAAAACACTCCTTACCGATCGCCATCATCGGCACATGAACACAAGCAGCGATTCCGAGTTGCTTCTCAACATGCTGGCCGTTGAACTTGATCAGCGTTCAACCAACATGTCGATTGATGGACAACCCCACCTCGATATCGAAACGGTCTTTGGCGCTGTTCAAGGTGTTCACAAAGCCGTTATCGGATCCTATGCTTGCGTCTCGATGCTCTCTGGCTATGGCCTTCTTGCGTTCCGTGACCCACACGGGATCCGGCCAATGGTGTTTGGAAAGCGAGAAGTCGGTGAGGCAACCGAATGGGTTGTCGCCAGTGAATCTGTCGCAATCACAGCCCTCGGATTTGAGGTCGTAAGAGATGTCGCTCCAGGCGAAGCAGTCTTCATCTCGAATTCAGGCCACCTCTTCGCTCGCCAATGCGCCGAACCTGTTGAGGCAGCACCGTGCATTTTCGAATATGTGTACTTCGCACGCCCTGATTCCGTCATCGATGGCATTTCCGTGTACAACGCACGGCTTAGTCAAGGCAAGAAGTTGGCAGAACGGATTCTTGAGGCATGGCCTGACCATGACATCGACGCTGTGATTCCAGTTCCAGACTCGGGCCGAATTGCAGCCTTACAAATGGCAGAGACTCTGGAAGTCGATTATCGAGAAGGATTCGTAAAGAATCGATATGTTGGTCGCACGTTCATCATGCCCGGACAAGCCCTTCGTGAAAAATCGGTTCGTCGAAAACTCAACGCCATTGAACACGAATTCTCTGGCAAAAACATCCTCCTCGTGGACGATTCAATTGTGCGAGGCACGACGAGTGCTCAAATCATTGAGATGGCGCGTGATGTCGGTGCTGCAAAGGTCTACTTCGCATCAGCAGCACCCCCTGTGCGTCATCCGAATGTATACGGCATCGATATGCCGGCCATCACTGAATTCATTGCGAATGGAAAAACTATTGAGGAAATCAACACCATTATCGGTAGCGATCGTTTGTTTTACCAATCGCTTGATGACTTTGTTGAGGCAACACAAATTGGTGAAGATGCGCCAAACCGGTTCGATACGAGTTGCTTCAGCGGGGAATATGTTACCGGAGACATCGATGAAGCGTACCTCGAACGTCTCTTTGCTTCACGAAACGATGCAGCCAAGTTTCAATCTTCTGAAGATGATGAAGTCATCGACATGCACAACGACGGCTCCTGAGGCGGGCGTGATGTCAGTGCAGCACGCTTGGGTCCTTCGCTTCGGTGAATTGGGTCTAAAGTCAAAGGCTGTTCGCCGGGGCTTCCAAAAAACACTGCGCAAAAATCTCATGCAATTAGCGGTGGACCACGAAGTTCCACTTGTCCGAGGCCGAGAACGCCATCAAGACATGGTCTATTCAACGGCGCCAGTTGAGGATGTGGAATCCCTTCTTTCCCACACGCTCGGTCTTGCTGCCTTTGAGCGGGTGACAACCTTGGGAGCCGATACAAACCCTCGTCATGTAGCTGAGCAATTGCTTGAAAACGATCCAAACAGAGGCCTGGCCAGAACATTTGGTGTTCGGGTCAAAAGGTTGGGTGAACGGGGTGAGTGGAACACACAGACCTATTCAGCAGCACTTGGAACTGCGTTATGTGACGCTGATGGTAGCCTTCGTGTGAACTTGAGGGCACCAGATCGCTGGTATCGGATGATTCTGGAGCCACACCAAATTGCACACCTCGAAACCCGAACCGATGGGCCAGGGGGCTTACCAGCCGGTGTTCAGGGAGACGTGCTTGCTCAAATCCAGTCCGAAGACGACTTCCTCGCAGCATTTTTGATTTTACGCAGAGGCACTCGCTTGATTCCTGTGCTTGACACAAAGGAGGCTTACCTCAACCTCTTGCGGCGTTGGGATCCATATCTCGGCCGGCGTTCTCGGATGCGAGATGAATCTGGAACCAGTCACCATCGCCCTGCATGGGGTGTAGTGGGCATGTCCTTACATGAGGCGGAGCCGTTTGTTATGCACCGTGAGGATTCAGTCAAAACAACACCTCTGTGCACCCTTCAACCCTTGATGGGCTGGACGGTTGGAGAAAAAGAAGCCCTCCATCGGCACATCCTCGATCCGCTGCATCATCCATTGCACGCAGATGCTGAATCTTGGATTGATGGCTGATGCCTCATCAGGAAGG
>JAQXFM010000220.1 GCA_029250305.1 Candidatus Poseidoniaceae archaeon
AATCAAGCGGGCCTTGCGAAGGTTGTTGATTCATCAGGTGCAGAGGAGCTTATCATCGGGTTGTTAGGTTCAGCAACTACTGCATCTGGGATACAAACATTTGATCTTGCTTCACAGCAATTCACAACCGGTTCGTTGTTAGCAGGTCTACCATCGAACTCGATTCAAGGATTCACCTTCAGTTCCGACTCTCTGTTCATTGCAACATCAAATGGAATTGGCCAATGGAATTTCACGGTAAATGCTTGGGAGAATACAATAACGACTGAAGATGGACTACCTGATTCATTCACTGGTGACGTGTTTTGGGCATCAAACACCCTCTATGTGGCCAGCCTCTCCGGAATGACGCAGTACATTCCGACCACGGGTGCATCGACCACACTGAAACAATCTGATGGACTCTTGGGAAATTCCGTGGCTTCGTTCGGCAGGTACACCACCACGAACCAGGGCACTTGGCTGATCGCCGTTCATGATGCTGCGTTAGGTGAACGCCCAGGACTTTCAGTGGTCGATATCTCGTCGAACGCTGTGGTTTCTACGCATCGATTTGATCAATTGCCATCAAACACAGTCACCTCGGTCACCGCCGATTATGGAGGTGTTCACATCGCCACCGACATTGGTTCGCTCACGCATTACAACGGTCTAACCGATCAATTCATCGCAGGAATTTCGAGTGCAGATGTGCCATCTTGGCCCATCCGCGACATGGAATCAGACGGTGTTCACCTGATGGTTCGAAGCGGCTCAAGCGTTTCCATCATCGAAGCAAGAACTTCATCCCACGCTTTGTTGAAATCCTATGTGGTCCCCAACCCTCAGAATGTCGCAGTCGGCCCAACGGGCTTTTGGGCTGCAACCCGAGACGACGGATTGTTTGGTTGGAACAAGGCCTTCGAAGCCATTGAAGGTGGCGTAGCACGTACAGCGGATCCATTGTTTGCGAGCCTCGATGGTGAAGTATTCGCACTCGGAAACATGACGCATCCTGGCTACGAAATTGAATTGGCCACACCTGCCAATCCGTTCGTATTGAACGCTTCTGTAGGCTCTACTGACGGGTACGGTGTTCGGTTCCAATACCTGCCACTGACGATGTCGTCCCCTGTTTCCAATGCTTCAGTTTGGGCAAAATCAATTGATTTGAAGTACGACGCAACGCTTTCAATCACCAACGCTTCCTCGGTCGAAGAGAAGTTACAACTGGCCATCGACAATGGTCAGTTATTGAACGGGACAAGGTATGTCCCCCTCAAGCTTCTATCCGTGGGTGTTGGTAGCATGGAAGTTCGCCTGACATACGACTGGGTGCGAAAAGACACCCCGGTCGTCATCATCGATGCTTATGACCGCCCAGACGATGCAGGAGGCGCGCTAAACCTCGAATGGTCCATCGTTTCTGACTTTGATTTCAAGGCTTACAATGTGTACATCAACGATGGGCCGTGGGACGATCTGGTGACAGATATCAATTTCGAGAACCGAATCGTCGACGCAAGCGAGCCACTCTTTTCGAGAACACTTGCGACCGTTACGACCGCAAATGGCGTCTCCCTCGTGAATGGCGTGGATTACTACGCTGTTGTTGTTGCAGAATATGACGATGGGCGTCTTGGCGTACCCAGCCAAATTGCGGGCCCGTTGACAACAAGCGATGAAGTCCCAACACCGCCAGCATGGGCAACCGCCACCACTTCCCTCAATCAAAATGTCGATGACATGGACCTAGAATGGGCTCGCTGCATGGCGATTGATGCCACTGCAACCCGGATCTACTCGTCCACGGTCCAAGTGAGCAATGCAATCGGAATGACATCTGCATCAAGCGTGCTGATGGCCGATGGGAACACCACCACGCTCAGTCTCACCGCTGGCGTGCCACACTGGATTGCTTTCACATGCCTCGATGCAGCTGGCCAAGAAGACCTTGGGAACGCGACCGTGATTGGTCCTGTCGTGCCAAATGATGGCAACGACGACGGCCAACCACCCAGCCCACTGACCAATGTGTGGGCCATCGACACACCTGATGACAACGGTGGCCGAATCACAATCGGATGGGACCGGACGAATGCACAGGACTGTGCATTTTACCAGGTGTTCATGCTGACCGGCGTGGAGTTCTCCAACCAACCAACCTCCGTGACTGGCTTTAGTCCGTCGAGTGTGATCAATGATTGCAATCAAAACACCACCATCGTTTCTGAATTTGACGGGGTACCACTCGTCGACGGTGAGGAATATTTCGTAGCAATCATTGCGTTCGATGTGTACCTCAATGCACAGCGAAACGGCCTCGAAGTGGTCAGTGCCATCCCCGTTGACAATTTGAATCAAGAAATCCCGAAACCAGACCGAATCACGAGCCTCGAGGTCTATGACACACCCAACGATGATGGAACCTCCATCGATGTTACATGGGACGCGTCTTCTTCGGAAAACTTTGGATTCTACACCCTGTGGGTGGCTGATCGACCTCTGGACAACGTCACCTCCCTCTGGGAGGCATACGGAAACGATGGAGACAGCTGCGGATGTGCCGTCATTGAGCAGCAGTGGATCGACGTTGACAAGGGACCAATCACGCTCACTGTGAACACAGCGTTGTATCGAACAATCGATGCATCAGGTCAAGAAATTGACGTCGTGAAACTCATTCAGCAGAACGTGGAACTCCATGTGGCTGTCACGGCCCACAACACCGAGGGTGAGGCCCATACGGACTCCTTGCTGAGCCCAAGCGTTCTTCCGATTAACAATCTCCAAGACGACGTCGCGCCCGAGCGACTTGAATCAATTTCACTCGAAGACCGCCCATTGGACGATGGTTCAGGGCTGAACCTCGAGTTTGAGTTGTCCACTGCAAGTGATATCTTCGAGTATCACATCTATGCAGCACCCTTCGCTTTCACCAGCGTGGGCGATGGCTCAAACGGTCCGACCGTTCCGGTGTATGTGGTCGATCGAGCGCCTCAATTCCCGCTCGCCGTCACAGACCTTGCAGGGGGCTTCCAAGTGTCACCCTTCTTGACTGCGTGGGTGGCGGTCGTGCCTGTTGATTTCTCAGGCAATGCAATCACAACCGGCCTGAGTGTGGTCAATGCTGTGTCCATCGATGATGGCGTCGTCAACGATGGTGACCAACTTCCAAACGTGGAAGGCGTCACAGTGTCATGGATTGACAACCAGAAAATATTGGTTACCTGGAATCAAACCACGTCTGAATTGGTCCGAGGTTACCAAGTTCACATCAGCGATGAGAACTTCTCCAATGTGTCACAAGCAACCCTTGTTGGCGATGAACTTGTGTCGACAAGTTTTGTTGTATCGAGTGCTGTGCTTGCGGACCTCACCAACACAACAGATTGGTATCTCTCAGTCACACCATATGACGATCAGAACGTCAAAAATACAGTTGAATCAGTACGCCTCAATGCCACAGAACTTGCTGCCAGCGAAAACAATGCTGAGGAATCCTTGAGCCTTCAGTCGCTTTTGACCACCCGCAACCTCATCGTAATGGGTGCAACCCTGATGGCCTTTGTGTTGTTCCTGACAATCGCAAGAAGCCGCAGAGGTCGGTCTGATCTCTCACGCTCTTGGGACATGCAGGCAGCGACATGGGGCGCAGATGGAGAAGAGAGCCTCAATGCAATGGCATTGCCGATACCGACAATCGAATCTGGCATGGCACAGGTAGCAGCCCCTCAAGTGAATCAAACGGTTATGCCACAACCAGTGTACTCACCAAACGGTGTCGCACCGCTCCCTTTGCCTCCGCAGCCGGCTGGCATGCCATTGTCCGCACCGATGGCCTACCCTCAGCCAGTGGCGCCAGTTCAGCCAACGCAACCAGTGCAACCAATGCAAACGGCCTACCCTCTGCCAGTTCAACCAGTGCAACCAGTGCAACCAGTGCAAGCAGCCTATCCTCAGCCTGTGCAACCGGTTCAACCCGTGCAACCAACACAGCAGAATCCTGTCCCAGTTGCAGAACCAACCCAGGTTCAACCGAAGATTGATGTGTCCTTCCTCGACGATTTGCTATGAAGAACTCGCTCAAGAGTGGATTCCACTTCGCAAGGGAGCGCCCGTGGTCATCGACTTGGTTTGCCTTCAATCATGGTGAGGGGCGTATCCCCAAACCTTGGCGGTGATGATGCACATGACGATGATTTTACCAAAGTCCCAGAGAAGGAAGGGTTCTGTACCCCATGCGTATGCTTGAGCCATATCGACACCATATGCCTCTGCCAACCAGAGGGTGCCGAAAGCGTAGACAGGAAGCATAGCGAAGGTCCAACAAATCAGTTGTGCTGGAATGTCTGCAATGCCGGCCTTGTACGATCGGTCAAGCCCCTCTGCGACAATAGCGGAAGCAAATGGGAAGGCAATCAAATAACCACCAGAGGCGATGAGTGCACCACCCTCAAACAACATGTCACCACCTGATGAAAACACAGGAGCACCGAGCGCACCAACCATGAGGTACAATGTCCCAGAAACAAAGGCGTCATTTCGGCGCAGATAAACGCCTGTGGCAAGCACGGCAAATGTTTGCAGGGTGAACGGCACAGGGGTCATGCTGGTTAGCACCGTCACCTGAGCGCACAAGGCAGTGAGGCCAGCAAAGAAAACAATACCAACGGCTCGCTCGTTCAAGGTGATGTTTTGACCCCTCAAAGCGAGGTGCCATCGCATGGGATTCGACAGAAGGGTAGGGTTGACCATGCCGTTTGGGTTGTTGGTTGGGTTCTTAGTGATTCACGCTTGGTGAGAGGGTTTCCTCGATTCTTGGGCCAATTGGCTTAACAAGCGAAAGATCCATGAGAGCAAAACAGGGTGTTCAAAGCGTGCCTTTGAATTTCTCAACCACAACGACCTCAGAGATTGAAGTGCCTGGATATTGTCCTGAATCGTCTTTTTCTAAGGATTTGACCATGTCCAACGCGCAAAGCAAGCCTGCGCAGACGCCTGTTAAGGCCTCCATTTCGATGCCAGTTTTGTAATGAGCTGATACGAACACAGTGCACCGCAGCGCATGTCCCTCCCAATCCCATGTAACTTTGCAGCCTTCGAGGGGAATCGGATGGCAGTGTGGTATGATTCTTGGCGTGTCTTTGACAGCTTGGATCGCAGCAATGGTCGATGCTTCAAGCACATCTCCTTTTTTGACTGATTTTTCTTGGATAGCTGTAACGGTGGCCGGGGACAAATGAAGCAACCCCGTAGCGGTTGCATGCCGTTCCACAACTGGCTTTGAGCCAATTTGTACAATGCCTTCAATTTCTTTTCCCATGATGAATCCCTCAGCCCAAGCCAGCCTTCCAAGTCGCCCCTTCGGTCGTGACTTCTTTTTTCCACAAGGGGGCTTGCTTCTTGAGTTCGTCGATGAGCCATTCACACGCCCTGAACGCCTCCTTTCGGTGTGGACTGCCAACATGAATGGAAACAATCGGTTCCTGTGGCCCTACCGAGCCAACTCTGTGAGCCATGGCTACGCAATGAACTCCGTGCAGTCCAATTGCTTGTTCAGCGAGTCCATGCAGAACTGAAGCAAGTTGCTCCTGCCAAGCATCGAATTCCAAACGGAGGACTTCACTGTCCCCTTCTGTTCCACGTGTGATTCCCAAAAAAGAGACCACTGCCCCACACCCATCCAACGGAAGTTTGGCTTTGAGTGCATTTTCATCGAGCACATTTACCGCCTCTTCGATGATGATGCGCCCGTTCATGCACACACGAAGAGAACGCATCATTCAAACCCCACGCCTCCATGGGATTACCCATGGGCGACGAGGCGGCTATCCACATCATGGGGGCTGGCCTCTCCGGCCTTGCCGCCGCCACCCTTCTTGCGAGGGCTGGAAAGGAAGTGCATGTCCACGATGTACGTGCAGATTCAGGTGCACGATTCGACGGTGATTTCCAGGCATTAGAAAATTGGAGCATGGACGAAGACTTTTTTGATCAATTGAAGGAATGGGGCTTTGATGCATCTGAATTCAAGGCAACAGAGTTCGACGTCGTTGACCTCATCCACCCGGATGACAAAATTACGCAAGCCACCACCTCGAAAGTGGCTTACCGTATTGTGGAAAGAGGAACATCGGAACACACCATCGATCAAGGCTTCAAGCGCCAAGCACTCGCCGCAGGAGCAAAAATCCACTACAAATCACGTGTGAAGGAAGAGGATTGTACAATCATAGCATGTGGGCCAAAGGGAACCTCTGCAGTCGCCTATGGAGAAATATTCCACACCGACCATCCAAATCACATTGGGTTTCAGCTCAACGACCACCTCGCCCCAGGCTCATACTCATACCTCATCATCATCGATGGTGTTGGGCTCATTTGCACATGCCTCTGGCGGAAACAGAAGAAGAGTGAACGATTCCTAAACGAGACCATTGCTTGGTATGAAGCCCATTATCCGAACCTTAACCGCACACCAATCAAGCGCGTTGGGGGGAAAGGAGATTTCACAATCAATCGAAATTACAAGCAAGACGGTCGTTACTATGTTGGCGAATCAGGCGGGCTTCAAGATTTCATGTGGGGCTTTGGCATGCGAATGGCCGTATGGTCAGGCGTCCTTGCCGCAAACGATATTCTTGGCAAAGGCGATTATGAAGCGGATGTAAGGAAGCACCTCATGCCGTATGTCCGCACCAGTGTTGCAAATCGGTGGCTGATGAACCGTGTTGGCGATCGCACCTTCAAGCGCATGTGCAATGCATGGATGAAGGACCAAAAGAAAAGCGGCGATGGATTGATTTGGATTGGTAATCTCTTCCGCCCAAAATGGTACAAGAGCATCCTCTACCGTCTGGTCAGCCCATTTATGCTGCAGAGTGACCCGAAAGCAATGGGGAGGGGCGTGCGGCGGATGCCCTTCAGAAAGGCACTCAAGCGCGATGTCTGGGAACAGTCAGATGCAGCCAAGGCAGTTGGCGCTCAATGGGATGCAGCCCGTCGAAAGGGAGGAAAAACCTCGTTCGCTGATGATGCTGAAACCTCCAAGGATGAGCAATCCGAGCATGCGATTTCTTCATAATACGGGTCCGTGTGGCTTGACGCATGGACGACCTACACGGATTGACCCTCGAACCAATGCCTAACCGACTTGTCAACTACGGTGTCACCAACAACGGCATCGCAGTGATCGAACTCACCTCAGACTCAGCAGGTGCTCCAATCGAAGGCGCAAACGACCGTTCCCCAAACACCTACACCCACGCCATGATGTGCGACATTGACACAGCGATTGTCAAGGCTCGTTTCGACGATGACGTGACCTGCATTGTGCTCACTGGAAACGGCGCATCCTTCTTCTCCGCAGGCGCTTCGATTCAGATGCTCAACAGCGTGACTCCTGGCTTCAAGTACAACTTCTGCCTTCACGCAAACGAAACTCTGTCTCGACTTGAGCAAACCTCCAAACTCGTTGTCTGCGCAATCAACGGACACGCAGTTGGTGGCGGACTTGAAATCGCAATGGCGGCAGACATCCGAATCGCACGAAAGAACGCCGGCAAGGTCGGACTTCCTGAAATCAACCTCGGTGTTCTCGCAGGTACCGGTGGCACCGCTCGCTTGACCCGCTTGATTGGGAAAGCAAAGGCGCTCGAAATGATGGTCACTGGCGAACTCATGTCCTTTGAGGATGCATACGGTTGCAACCTCATCAACCACATTTGGGAAGGATCCGCAGAAGACTTCCGCCGAGACATTCTCGACTGGTGTGGACAATTCACCCTACCAAACAAGGCCGTCAAAGCCGTTGGAAACATCAAGCGTTCTTGCCAAACCGGCCCTGAAATTCCATTCGAGTACCACTTGGCCCTCGAGCGTGAATTGCAAGCATCCTTGTTCAACAGCAGCGACGCAAAGGAAGGCATCGCAGCATACGTCGAAAAGCGTGTTGCAAACTTCACTGGCCAGTGAATCGTCGGTCAGTTTATTGACACACACCAGCACGCCAGTGCATGGTTGAGGTCGACTGCTACCATTGCGGCTCCGACCAGAGCAGCGCATATGACTCCGAAAACGGGTTTCACATTGTGAAATGTGTTGAATGTGGACTGCTTTACTTGAACCCCCGGCCTGGCAAAGACCAAATCGATGCAGCGACAAAATCCGGCATGCATCGAGGCGACGAATTGTTAGAGGTCACTGGAGAATTCAAGCAATTCCTGAAGGATATTTACCTCGATCACCTCAAGGATTTCAACTATCAGGAGATTTTCGATCAGGGGGGAACCATCACTTGGCTCGACATTGGTTGTGGAC
>JAQXFM010000221.1 GCA_029250305.1 Candidatus Poseidoniaceae archaeon
GGTATGATTTCAGAAAGGAAGAGCACAAGAAGGGTGAGAACGATGGATGCGAGCGTCAGTGCATCGGCTCCCCAAATTTTTGCAACCTCAGAACCAACACCAGCGGCACCCATTGTATGCGCGATGGTGTTGAGTGTCAGAATGGCCGTGAGTGGTTTCACGGCATCATCAGATTTGAGTGATGCCCAGACTGCCCCAGTTGGTTTCCCTTCTTTTTCCCACATCGCAATTTGCGTATGAGGTATGGAGAGAACTACCGCCTCAAGGATCGAACACAAGAACGAGACGCCAAGTGCCAGTGTTGCGTAAAATATGAGAAGGGTAAGGTCTCCTTCGCCTGTGCTATCAATTGCGGTACCTACCGCTGCCATTGCAGAATATTCCATGGATTTTCGAGGGCTCCTGTCCGTCCGGTGTAAGTCTCTCCATGTGTATTGGGTTCTTCAAAATGACGCTTTGCGAAGATGCCAACCATCGGAATGCAGAACCTTGGTTTGTATCCAAGACAATCGATAGCGGGATTTCATCGATGATGAGTTTAAGGCTAAGTCATGCGCCCAACGAATTGCTATGACCGAAGAGCATGTTCTGATTTGTGTCGCTTGGCCGTATGCCAACGGCCCGCTTCACCTCGGCCATGTTGCTGGTTGTTACCTGCCACCAGACATCCAGGCTCGATTCGAGCGAGCACTCGGCAACCGAGTCCTCATGGTCTCAGGTTCGGATGAACATGGCACACCAATCACCGTTTCAGCAGAGCAAAACGGCATCACGCCACAGGAAGTGGTCGATACATACCACGCACTTAACAGCAAAGCATTGCTAGACCTTGGATGCAGTTGGCAGCCTCAAGTGGATGCCCGAGGCATCGAGTATGGTGGCGCTTTATTCAACCGCACGAGTGATGAGCGGCACAAACAATTGGTTCAGGAAAATTTCCTCTCACTTCACGAAGCAGGTTTGTTTGAAACAAAAACGATGAAACAATACTATGAACAGAATGCAGATGGAACCGGAAGGTTCCTTCCAGACAGGTATGTCGAGGGAACGTGTCCTGCGTGTGGCGCAGATGGTGCCAGAGGAGACCAGTGTGATGCTTGTGGAGCAACATATGAAGCTGAAGAATTGCAAAGCCCTGTGTCAAAAATGAATCCAGGGGCCCAAATTGAGATTCGCGATACGGATCATATGTTCTACCGACTGGATTTGTTCCAGGAAGCGCTTGAACAGCATGCATCCACCCAACAATCAAAATGGAAATCGAACGTACGCGCCATGACAAAACAATGGCTCGACATGGGCCTTCGCCCAAGGGCTGTAACAAGGGACCTTTCTTGGGGCATCCCGCTTCCGCTCGATGGCGCTGAATGGGAAGGAAAATGCGTCTATGTTTGGTTTGAAGCCGTCCAAGGCTACTCCACGTGTGCCCGGATATGGGCAGACTCAGTTGCTGAAGCAGCAGGTCACCCAGATGGCAAGGATGCATGGAAGAAGTGGTGGAATATTTCCGAAGATGGTACGACCCCAAGGCATCTTTATTTTTTGGGCAAGGATAACATCCCATTCCATACTGTGATTTGGCCATCGCTGATTATGGGGCTCAATCATGCAAAGAATGGCAAGAGTGCTGATGACAAAGTACATTTGCCCGGCCCAGGTGATTTAGCCCTTGAGACAAACGTCCCCGCCATGGAGTATCTTATGTTGGCAGGCGGACAATTTTCCAAATCGCGAAAGCATGCAGTGTGGCTTCCATCATTCCTCGAGCGTTTTGATCCGGATACATTGAGGTATTACCTAAGCATCAACATGCCTGAAAACCATGATACGGATTTCAACTGGCCAGATTTCGTTGAGAAAATCAACACTGAACTCATTGCGGCC
>JAQXFM010000227.1 GCA_029250305.1 Candidatus Poseidoniaceae archaeon
CATCGTTGCAATTTGTGGATCATCAGTGGCCCTCAGTGCTGACACAGCCGGCTTCAACAAAGGCCACAGCACCATACCAAACAAGACAAACAAACCAATTGCATCGAACAGTGAAAAAGCAATCGCTGACACGAAACGAACAGGCGCATCCTTCATCACGCCAAAGGTTGGTGTTGCATCGAAAATTCCAGCGAACAGCATGACTGTTCCGATGATGCCTATGGTGGCACATGATGCCTTGAATGGATTTCGCATCCATGCAAAGCGTGGCGTTTCTCGCTCTTGCAGTGCGTGCCATGCAAAGCCAATCAATCCGAGGAAGGCCCCATAGAGAAGCACGGATGACAGTTCCATCATGCCTTTTGCATATGGGATCATCATCAATGTGCATCCACCAATCAAGTTCTGAAGCAACCGCATGTTGCTCGACCACAACCCCGTGAACAAACCAAACGCCAGCGCAAATGCGATGGCAAAGTAGACCTCCTCGTAACCGCGGCCAATTGAAAAAATAAAGGCTGGAGACAACGCCAAAACGGCTGCGGATCGCTCGCCTACGCTCCGATGCACATAGGCAACGAGGGCGAAGAACGCCACCAAAGCAAACGCCTTGATGCTGGCCTCAGAACCAGAATACATCGGTAGAACGGTGCGCTCACCTGCATCACTCGGGTCGCTTACTCCCGCTATTTCTGGCCGTAGATCGCCCCAAGGAAGCCCTCCATCGGCATCCACCGCCATCTTGACGTGGCTGTCGAGACCCAAATCGCTGCTGAAGCACACAACGAGGTTGAGCAGAAGCCCGAGCACAAGCAGTCCTTTCCATGTGCGTTCATCTTCGAAATTGAACAGCACCATGAGGGGTGGTTCGGGGGGTGAGGTTCAACCCTTTCGGACACTTCGCACCTGCATGGGCGGAATTCTAGAGGGGATCAAAGTCGTCGATGTGTCGAGAATTCTTGCCGGCCCATACGCAACTCAAATGCTTGCAGACTTAGGTGCAGAGGTGACGAAAATCGAAGCACCATGGGGCGATGACACGCGAGGTTGGGGTCCCCCTTTCACCAAGGGCTTTGATGGAAAAGAAGTCGCTGCCTACTTCCTCTCCTGCAACCGAAACAAGACCATTGCCACCTTTGATCTGAAACACGACGCTGCTTCGGTCAGAGCAATGATCGCCGAGGCTGACGTGGTGGTTGAGAATTTCAAACCGGGCACACTGGAACGACTGCTTGGACCAATGCCCTCTCACGTGATCGTGTGTTCGATTTCGGCCTACGGTGCAACTGGCCCGCGTCGCGACGAGCCAGGGTACGATGTGGCACTCCAGGCTCGGTCTGGCATCATGAGCATCACAGGAGAGGCAAATGCTGCACCAGTAAAAGTCGGGGTTGCTTGGATTGATGTCATTACTGGACTCAACGCGGCAAACGCAATCCTTGCTGCGCTGTTCAAGAAAGAGCGGACTGGAAAGGCAACGCACATCGACATCTCACTGTGGGATTGCGCCCTGGCTGCACTTGTCAATCAAGCACACAACGCCATGGCGAGCGGTAAAAATCCTGTCGCCATGGGTTCAGCACACCCGAACCTTGTCCCGTACAAGGCGTTTGAAGCGAGCGATGGATGGTTCGTTCTCGGCGTTGGTTCCGATGCTCAATGGTCGACCGTGGTCGAACGCCTAGGTCTCGAGGAGGTTGCTGGCTTGGAGCAATGGGCCACAAACAAGGGAAGGGTGCTGAACCGAGAAGCGGTGGAAGCTTGTGTCGCTGCCGCCATCGCCCAACACGAGCGAGTGGAACTGGAAACCATGCTTCATGGCGTGCCGTGCGCTCCTGTCAACACCGTCTTAGAAGCGCTGGCTGATCCGCAAAGCGTGGCCCGTGGAGCCGTCACCCAACACAAGGGCGTGGATGTGCTCGCCAGTCCGTTGCGATTTATGACCCCTCAAAAGGAAAACAGCGATGTCTGACCGCCTTCCCGAATGAGGCCCACTTCACGTAATTTGTCGAAGGCGTTGTCCATTCGTCGTTGGCTGAACTGACGCTCAACTTGTAAAAATTGAATCAGGCCCTTTGTGTCAACCTGACCAGGTTCAAGGTCAGCGTCTGCCACTTCGTTTGCAGGGTGATCGTGGAAGATGGCACGGATTTCATCCAGACGTTCTGGGACTTCCTTGTCCTTCGCCTCACAAATGGCCTCAATTGTACCATGGGCCTTGATGAGTTTCATCCCAGTCTTTGGACCAATGCCACGAATTCCCGGATG
>JAQXFM010000230.1 GCA_029250305.1 Candidatus Poseidoniaceae archaeon
GTGCAGCGGGGTGAACATCCTGCTGGTTGGCCCGGTCATGTATGGCTTGAAGGGCGCACTCTTGTCCACATGCAAGAGGAACAGGAGCGTCCAACTCACATGCCGAGAGGGCCTGCCAAACGCACAGGACAAGGGTTCCTCAATCCAGCAATGGCCCCAGCTCGGACGCGCAGTGTGATGTTGCTAGCGGACGCGCTTGAACACGACTGGTTGGTCAAATCGGATCGCTCTATTCGTGCGCTCGATGCATTGTGCGCAACAGGTGTTCGCATCCGACGCTGGCGGAATGAAATTCCTGGACCGCTTCAACAGCGACTGCGCATCACTGCCAACGACTTAGACGAATTCGCACTAGCATGGGCTGCAACATCTCACGAACTTCACCCACCTTCGACGCCAGTCGAACATGAGGCTGAGGACGATCGTCACGGTCAGAAATCCTCTGCAGTGTTCGACAACGGACTCCACTTTCAACGCCTTGATGCCCGGATGGCCATGGTTGATGCAGCCTATCAATGGGTGGATTTAGATCCGTTTGGCTCACCAATTCAATTCCTGGATGCTGCCTTGCAGAGTCTTTCACGCACCGGGGTACTGGAAGTGACGGCCACCGACACCGCTGCACTGACTGGGTCTTCAGCCTCGAGTCAAGCACGACGTTATCAGGCCAAGGGAATCGTTGATGAGTACGCTCATGACGATGCGGTGAGGTTGTTGCTGGGGACGGTTGCCACAACCGCTGCAAGGCTCGACAAGGTTGTTACGCCCCTCCTTGCGTTGTTTGATGGCCATCATGTTCGAATTTCGTTGCTGGTCAGAACAAGCAAATCTGAAGCCACTGCGATTGGCAAATCGATGGGATGGCGAGTAAGAACGGACGGAGCCCCCTATCAATTCGTTCAGCATCCAACACCTGAACAATTGCCAAAGGCAAGTGGTCCGTTGTGGATTGGACCAATGTGGCACAAAGACATCGCAGGCCGAATGACAGAGGCACGTGCCTTGGAATTGTGTGCACCGAGCGCTGAAGAAATCACAGCGTACCAGAAAGCTGGCTTGGTATGGGGCGATGATGACATCGAATACTCAGGTCGTGAATTACGCAGAAGCGTGCGGTACATTGCACAAGCGGCCGACCTCATGAGCAGGGAGCATTTGCTGCTCAACCTCGATGCATTGCCTCGTTTGGCTGGTGTGGGTGGGGCGCCGAAAATGGAAAAACTGCTCGAATCACTCACCGAAATGGGCCATGCTGCTGCTCGCTATCCTGATTTGGAACCAATGCTTGTGACCGATGCACCGTTTGACGATGTGATTCAAGCTGTGAAGAACGCTCGTGATTCAACCGACTGAAGGATCGCGTGATGGATCGTCCAACACATCAATTTCAGGACCAGGGAGCATTGTCCTCGAATTTTCAATCACTTCTTGGACGCTCGATTCGATGGTCTGTGCGTTTTCGAGGAGTTCAGTCAGCGGAATTTCAATGCCTGTTAACTCACCAATCGCTTCCACAGCAAGAGCCGCTGCACGGGCATCGGGGTAGAGCGGGCTGGCTTCTGCAAGAAGAGCGGTGACATCGATGCCAAGTCGGTCGCCTTCACCGAGTAAGAAGCCTGTAATTCCGGCCACAATGCCTTGTTGAATTGGTTCGATTCCGGAGGTACGAAGTCTGGCACGGGCTGCTTCGGAGGAGCCAACGCCAAACAATTGACCCGTTGTCACATCACCAGATGCAACCAACCCATCGATGATGATGAGGCGGTCGAAATTGCCCTTCGTGAACCACTCCAACACGGTTGATGCGAACATGATATCTTGTTCATTTTTGAACTGGATTTCTGAAGTAAAAACACCAATTCCGTCGCCCTGGTAGACACGTACGGGGTGTTTTGGAACCTCGTTGTGGATGAGCGCAACCGCAGGAAACTCCGCGTTGAGAACGGTCCCGAGTTGCCGCATTTTGAGTGTCTTGATGATGTGTGAGGCAGCGATGACACCAACCATTCCAGCTGTCGTGAACCCTGCGATGGCAACACCGCCAGTTCGTGGATCTGCACCATCTTGCAAAACAAGTGCGTACCCCTTGAACTCATGCTCCATGAAACGGCCTCCGTGCTGTGGGTGACAATGGCTCTATGAAAAGACCTACCATGGGGTTTAGTCTTCCCAAACAGCCCAGTCTTCCCAGCCTTCTTCTCTGTACCACCAAACGCCTTCCTCATCTTCCCACCATTCAGTGCCATTTTCATCGACACTGATGCCGTCGTCTTCTTCGCCTTCCTCGCTTGTTTCTTCCTCTTCGAGTGCTTCCTCGAGCTCTTCGACTTCTGTCTCATCGTAAGAGTCGACCGTGTTGTTGTCAAATTCATCGAAAAGACTGGGCCGGTGATCTTTCGGACCATCAACGTCGTCCAGCGACCGTCCTTCATCGTGCAACTGATCGAGTGACTTACTGGTTGGCTTGGTTGGTTTTTCGATGATTTCAGGTTCAACATCATCGATTGATTCTGCGTACCAGTCATCGTCTTCATCGTCAGATTTTCGCAACAGGATAACCCCTGCTCCACCTGCGATGAGCGCAAGCACGCCAATGATGCTTCCAATGATGAGCGGGGCATTGCCCTTGGTGCCATCAGAATCGGTGTCGGCTGGGACGTCAACTTCTGGTGCTTCGCCAAGTGTCCATTGCAATTCACCTTCTGTGCTTGCTGTGGGCGTGGTCATGGAACTACACTGATTGGCTCCGCTGAGTTCCGAGCACGAGAGGGAAACGATGTATCCTACGCCTTGAATTCCGGGGAACAAGCCATCGGATGGCCCATTACGGACCGGCGAGAAATCTACTTCGATCGAAGCCTCTGCAGAAATGGTGAGCATCGACGCACTGCCCACGCCAAAAGGCGCCTCAAAGGTGAATGGCGGAGGAGTTGTTGGCGTCACTTTCCAGGAAAACCCGAGGGACACATCAAACGGATTCGGATTGGTGATGGTGCACGTGATGAGTGCATCATTGCCGTCGTCAATCCAAGGGTACGTCGCTGTTCCACAATCAACAGTGCCAGGCAGGGTGACATCTGGGAATGTGGGCTCTTGCGTGGTATTGGTGTCGTTCGTGTCGTTGCCATCTGTGGTTTGATTGGAGCCCGTATCCGGGCCACCAGTAAAGGTGAACATGAGTGGATTCATTGAAGGAACAATCCACGACTTTGAAGCATCGGAAGTGAGGACAAGCGTGTCGGTCGCATTGGCTGTTCCTGAGAGGGTGATTTGCCCACCTTTGACCTCCACATCGCCTGTGCTGGTGACATTACCGCTCGCATCTTTTTGTTCCCATGTGTAGACAAGGCCCTCGAGGTATGTGTTCTGGGTTGGTAGTTCAGCAACGATGTTCACTTCGAGGTCGAAGACACCCTCGTCGTCAAGATTGAGTTGAGTCCCTTGCGTGGTAATGTCTGCTCGCAGGAGTCCAAGGCCTTGAATGGTCAAGTTCCCAGGTCCAACCGGTTGCATGGTTGGCGATCCGGTCGTGCCGGGGTATTCGATCGTCATCGAGGCGCTGTCAAATAAGGTGATGAACGTCCCACCAAGTTCGGTCAGGTCTTCTGCTTCGATGGCTTGCCATACTCCTGATGAGTCAGTCGTTCCAGAGAGTTCAACATCGACACCTGATGCTTCAATGGTGAGGCTGACGAGTTCCCCTTCAAGGGGTACACCGTCTGCAGTCAAGGTGATGTTGAGGTGCAAGGAATCAAGCGCGCTCAAACCAAAACCACCATCATCGTACGTGCTTGAGGTCGAAAGATCGTACTCAATTAGGGCCGTGCGTTGGGAATTGTTGAGCGAGATTACAGGCCCGAGTGCACTGAACGAAGTGGTTGCGTTTCCGTACTCATCGAACGCCACAACTGCAGCATAGTAATCTGTACCGTCGACGATTGTGAGTCCTTCCACAACCGTTGAAAGAGTCATAATTGGGTTTTCAGTCGAATGTGCAATGGTGGCAATCGGTTGCAATGCGTCAATTGTTTCAATGGCTTGGGTTTCGAGATAGACCCCGTATTCAACGGCGCCATCAATGGATATGTTCCAAGAAAGATCGAGCGACCCGCCCTCATCACCAGGTGTGTCGACAAAATTGAACCCGTTCACTGCGGCTGG
>JAQXFM010000246.1 GCA_029250305.1 Candidatus Poseidoniaceae archaeon
ATGGAAGCTGTACCAACCATCCAGCGATTGCACGATCATGGTTGCACGGGTCTTATTTGCGCCAGTGCGGGCAACACTGCACGCAGCTTCACACATTTCTGCGGTCTTGCAGACATGCCACTGATTGTGGTGGTTGGCAAAGACCACGGTCACCGAATTTGGACCAAGAAAGGCCACCCAACGGCTTCAGTCAAGGTTGTGGTTGTCGAAGACGGTGACTATTATGACGCCAAAACAGTCGCCAAAGCCATCGCCAAGAAACTCACAGGTTGGCAAATGGAAGGCAGCGTTCACAACGTGGCTCGCCGGGACGGCATCGGATCATTGATCCTTGACGCAGCGTTCACCATTGGTGCCATGCCGGAACATTACTTCCAAGGCATCGGCGGTGGGCCAGGCCCAATCGGCGTCCATGAAATGGCTGAACGCCTCATTGAATCGGGCCAGTTCGAGGGTCCAGCGCCTCGCCAACACCTCTCACAGAACGTCGAGCACAGTCCAATTCACAACGCTTGGCAAGCCAAGCGCGACCACTTAGTGCCTGAAGACTACCCTCCACAAGATGTCGAAGTGTACTCTGATTACCTGATGAACAAAGGTCCTGCCTACGGTCAAGTGGGCGGCGTTCACGATATTCTCAAAGCCTCAAATGGCCAAACCTACGTGGTTGAGCGAAAGGATGCAATCGCTGCGAAAACTCAGTTCGAATCGATTGAAGGCATTGACATCATGACCCCTGGCGCCGTTGCAATGGCAAGTCTCCAGCAAGCCCTCGCTTCTGGCGAGGTCGACCCAGATGCTTGCACCGTGCTCAACATCAGCGGTGGTGGCGTTGAGCGACTCAAGCAAGAACATGCAACTGAAACGGTTGAGCCGTGGCTTCGTGTCACGAAAGCAGACGGCGCTGCAATGATTATTGAAGCGCTCGAACAAGCGTGAATTTTCTTGCGATTTCAGGCGCTTCGGCCTTCGTCCCACATTGCCTTCATGCTTCCATCTTGAAGCATTTCAAGGGCAATGTCGGAACCGCCAATGAGTTCACCATTGATGTACACTTGAGGCATGGTTGGGAAGTCAGACCAAGCGCAGACTGATGGAATGGCGCGTGGATCGGAAAGAATGTTGACGGCAGCAAATGGCTCACCGACTTGCTCGGAGAACTGCTGCATCACTTGCGCTGCTCGGTTTGAGAAGCCACACTGTGGTTCATTCGGGTTGCCTTTCATGAACAACACGAGGTTGTGTTCATCGACGATTGCTTGCAGTTCTTCAGGGGTCCAGTCCATTCATTTCACTCCTTTTTGTTCTTGTTGATTCGGCGGATGTGCACGCCTCGTCCTCCCCCGTGGGGGTCGAATGCAGTGTCGCCAGCCACTTCGGCTTGGGCGGGGGTCATGCACTTGAGATCAAGCGCATGAACCGGATGAGGGATGTGTTGTTTCATGACAGCAAGGACCGTCTTTTGACGTTGTAACGGTCGAATGCCATCGAAGGATTCGGAGATAACCCGGACGTGGAAATGGTCGCCAGATCCGTGCAGGTCAACAACTTCAATCACGGCTTCAGGAACGGCTTTGCGCACTTCCGCTTCGACCCATTCGCTGCTTACCATCTTGACGCCTCGCTTTGTCCTGCGGGTTTTTGGTTTTGAACCTGTGCTCGTCAAAGGGATGCTTGAAGGGCTGGGCAAGCCAGCCAAGACCATGGGCGAAGCATCCACTCCGTCCCTTTCACGACGCCCCGAGATGGGACGTGACTCGGCTTGGCTGGCGAGCGCAGATATTGCGGCTGTCTTCTTGGCGTTATTTGGCCAAGTGCTCCTGACCCGAGCGCTGAGCACAGAATCGTTTGGACTGTTCATCATCGCCATCGATGCATTTGCAACGCTCTTTCTCATCGTAGATCTCGGTTTACCAACCCTTCTTGCCCGGGACGGCGCCAAAGCCCTCCACCGTGTGTGGCCGAGCGTGCTTCGAATCTATCGCCTGCAAGCCATCATGCTGCTTCCTTTTCTTTTGCTGGCGTGCATCCTGACGCCGTTGATTGATGCGGATTGGCGAAGTCACGCTCCAGTGCTGTTGTTGTGCGCCTGCATCGCCTTCGCCCACATCGCCTCCTACGCACCTCGTACAGCGCTCAGGGTGGCGGGTGAAGCTCGATTGGAAGCCATTACGAAATTGCTTGAGCGAGGCTTGACTGTGATTGGGTACGCCATGTTGTTTTGGCTTGGCTCGACCTCCGTTGCCATGTTTGCTCTTGCTTTTTTGGTCGGCGCTGTTTTCGGTTTCCTCTCAGCGTTTTGGTTTTCAAAGCGTCTTCTGCAACCCCTCGCTGCGCCCATCGAAGCAGGCACCATGGGTGATGTGTGGGTGTCGAATCGAGCCCTTCTCTTGCACGCCCTTCCTTTCGCCATTACCTTGGGCGTGTTGCCGTACGTCGTTCGAATTGAGAAGTTCATTGTGGGGGGCCATCTTGGCCTCGAAGCGGCTGCACTGTTCCATGTTGCACAATTGGCATGGTTGGCAGGGCTTGTTGTTCCTCAAGCAATGCGGGCGGCATTGTTGCCGCTCTTAGGTGAGCGGCGCGACCACCCTGAGGGGTTCGCCGATCAAATGGAACGCTCGTTGGATTTCTGTTTTGGATTGCTGCCTTATGGCTTGTACGGAGGTGCTGCTGTCGTGTGGTTGGCCTTGCCGCTCGCATTTCCAGCCCAATACACCGACGGAAGCATGGGGGCGTCAGCCGTTGATTTGTTCATGATTTTACTCTTTGGATGGTGCTGCACCTTGTTGTCCACCCCGACCTACACTGCTCTCCAGGCTGGACCCAAACCGTGGCATTTCACTGGGTTCATCGCAGGGGTTGTCGCGTTTGCAACGGTTGTTGGCTTCCTCCTCATAGGATGGGCCAGCGAAATCTCACTTGCCCGAGGGATGGTTGCAGCTGCGATTGCTTCGAGCACCACTGCGGCGTTTATGCTGATGCTTTCGATTGGACTTGCTTCCGAGAAGGGCGCCGTTGCCAAGCGCCGAACACAGTGGACGCTGAGCCTCGGCCTCAGCCTCGTGACATGCATTGGCTTTGTGACAGCATGGCCGCTTGCGTTGGCTGGTTTGGGGCTGTTCACCTTCACGCCACGAGGTCTTGAAGCACTTCGCTCCATTGACGCATGACCGTTGCTTCGCTGAATGCCTCCGGCATCGTGAACCCGTCTTCCCACCGCGCTTTCAACGCCTCTTCACACGCATCAGCCAGGGCTTCGGGTGTTCCATCATCAACCACGCACCACTTTGGAAGGTAGTCGGCCACATCGCCGACATTCAATGAGACGACAGGTGTGCCACACGCCATTGATTCTTTTGCCACCAATGGACCCGATTCACGTTTGGATGTGATGAGGGTAAGGTCAGCAACCAGCATTCGATCCCATACAATCGGGCGTGGCTGTTGTTTGAGCGTCGTTACACCGACAATCCATCCTCGGGCCTCCAACAATTCGCATGTTTTGAGGGCCAAAATGTGATTCTTTTCGGGTCGCCTCGGATCTGCAGGGAACAAGACATCGATGTTCGATTTTCTCCAGCGTTTTTTAGATGGCTTCATCGGTTTCAACCATTCATCCTCGACCGAGACATGGCATGGAATGAATGAGGCAGTGTCGGGGTTGCGCCCTGCATCGCATGCACGTTGCAAGAGTCGCTTCGAGACGGCGACAAGGTGGTCAGCATTGTTGAGAAGAGCGGCCACAGAAGGACCCACAGAAGCGTGGTCGAGGCCAACGTCAATGTCCCATCCATGAACCACAGCAGCCCATGGGACCGTCCAGCGTTTCGAGAGGTGGTTGGCCAACACCCCGGCCGGCCACAACGTATGGCACACAATCGCTTCAGGCCGCCATTCACCAAGCCACGCTTCGATCGACCGTGTGGTTCTTTTCACGCTCCACTTGGTGAGCCCGGGAAAAGGATGATCTGGCAGCATTGTGAATCGCGGCGCGAACACCGCAAGTCCTCCATGTTCGAATGTTTTGGGTGCTTTTGCTGCCCCAGTGAGCGTGGAGCGTCGTGCTTCTTGGTACTTCATCATACGAGGCAGTGTGTTGACAATGCGCACATCATGGCCTTGTGCTTTCAATGCAAGAGCATGGTCGGCTACGAATGTTCCTCTGGCCGCATTGGTCGGCAGTGGGTACAGCAGCGAGACGAGCAGAATGCGCACGGCCTTCCCTCTCGCTCTTCATCCTTCAAGGGCTGTATGAATCACAGCGAGGTTCTCGCTGAGTGAGGCCTTGTCATTAAACAGGCCTGAGCCGACAACACAATTGCTCACGCCCCATGACTGGAGCATGGCGATGTTGTGGGCCTTGACGCCCCCATCAATTTGGATTTGTACAGGTCTTCCACCGTTTGCAACCTGCAGGTCAATGGCTGCTTTGAGTGTCCGGATTTTCTTTTCGACGGTTGGGATGAACGACTGTCCGCCGAATCCAGGGTTTACGCTCATGACGAGCACGAGGTCCAACTCTGGAAGCACTTCAAGGGCGGCATCAACAGGTGTTCCGGGATTGAGGACAACGCCAACTGTGGCGCCAGCAGCTCGTATGGCGGTCACCAGTCGGTGCAAGTGAGTTGCTGCTTCAACATGAACAGAGAGGTGGTTGCATCCAGCATCGATGTAATCTTGGAAGCTTGATTCCGCATTTGAAATCATGAGATGGGCATCGAAGACTGCATCGTCACCGAGGGCTTTTCGGAGCGACTTGATCACCGGCGGGCCAAACGTCAGGTTTGGAACAAAATTGCCATCCATGACATCAAGATGCAACCAATCAAGTCCAGCTTCGAGCGCTTCACGGCAGTCGGTTGCGAGGTCAGCTAAATCAGCCGTGAGGACACTTGGTGCAATGATCATGGGACCGCCTTGTTCGTTCCAAGGGATGCCGTGACATGAGTATTTCGACCCAATTTCCTCCGCAGGGGCGTACAAACCCTCATAATCCTTGGACCGGAGGGCGTTAAAGGTGAACCCATGGGTGAAGTAAGAGCAGTGACCGACAGCGAATTTGAAACAACAGTCAACGATAACGGCTGGGTTTTGGTTGATTTCTGGGCTCCATGGTGCGGTCCATGCAAAGCACTCGGCCCTGTTTTGAAGCAAGTTGCAGACGAGCGTGAACTTCTCGTAGCAAAAGTCGATACAGACTCAAATCCAATGAATGCAGGCCGCCTCGGTGTCCGTGGCATCCCTGCTATGTTCCTTTACAACAACGGCAAACTTGTCGGCCAAAAGAGCGGCGCCATGCCGAAGGCTGCGGTCCTCCAATGGGTCGATCAGCACATGACGGCAGACGACTTCTGAACTTCACTTTCCGAGGCTCGCTTTTCGGCGAGACTGAGCAGCGCCCACTTCTCTTAGCAAGCGCTCTCTCAACGCTTCATGCAGCCACATTCCCTCATCTAACTCGATGAGCAAACCATGTTTCAACAAATTTTGAGGCGGCTTTCCTTCCCACTCAACCGCATCGGCAAGACGTTTCCAAGGCATTGGTTTCTCAGCAAGGGCGAGGGTTGCCAACAAATTCTGTTCGTGGTCTGGAAGCGACGTAAGAATCTCCTCGTCCAAGAACCTCAACCAGTCCCCATGCGTTGGTTGGCCATAGAGTTCCAATAACTCAAGCGCCAACGGGTGGCCGCCTGTGGCCGCGTGCACTTCGTCTGCATTGAGTTTCGAAGGATGATCTAAATCGTTGAGCCAGGCTTTTGTCTCTTCCAAGCTCAGTCCGGAAATGGGGTACTCTCTGACGATGTTCCGGGTGTGCACATCCCTTCGGTCGTACACTTTGAGGGTCGTTCTTGAGATGAAAAGAAGACGCAATGGGGCCTTTGTCGAGATTTGCAACAACGCACCGAGTAGGTCTCTGGCTTGCTCTTCCATGTGGTGGACATCATCAAGCACGATCAACCAGTACGGCGGCGGTCCACCTGCTTCGTTTTTGAACCGTTCACGAATGGTGCGTGCATCGGTAAGATAGGTCAACAACCGTCGCCTCCAAGCGTCCACATCGATTTTGCCCCCAGGGGTTAACGGCAGCGTCTCAATCAAATTGTAGGGGTCATGGGATTCATCGATTCCAAACCGGTGAAGCAAACTCGTCGCAAGACCAAGCGAGCGGTCCCATGGCTGGCAAGGATACCAGCACACCGAAAGATGTGGGTCTTCTTCCAAAAGTTGGTGCAGCCAATGGGCGACGAGGGTTGATTTCCCAATTCCTGCGATGCCGTGAACCACTGCGCATGGCTTTCGTTCATCGAACCATGTCTGAAGGGCTTGGAGTTCTTCCTCCCTCCCATGGACCGGCCGAGTTTCTGGTGGGTGGGTGTTGTAGGTCGCATGGGCGCCGGTCATCGGAGTGAGCCGTCCCGGCGCTGGGTGTTCTTCTGTTGATCGTTGAATTCGACCAAATCGGATGTCTCCATAGGTTAGAACGCCTTCATGCTGGGCGTGGAGAAGAATCTGAAGCAACGAAATATCTGTTTCCAATCGGTCAGCTGCGTCCTTTGCAGCGACCTCTAACAATTCACCCTCATTGTTCCGCAGAAGGATTTTGATTTCGCCAAGCACCTTGTGCCGCTCCGCAGCTTTTTGGCGCCCTTCTTCCGAAAGTTGCCATGTTTTTTGCCGACGTTCTTCACCTCTGATGCTGCGGGTGTGTTCTTCGACACTTCCGTCGCGAAGCAATGTACGCATTGCCCTGCTCACATTTGGGGGATGTTGGGCGCAAGCCTCTGCAATTCCCGGCCGAGTTAATTCTGGCCCGACAACATAGCGGTCAGATTGGGATTCATGGTCGTTCAAATGAAGCAGCACGCGGTCCAAAACCGCAACACTGACCTTTGGAAGACCTTCGCTCACGAGCATTGGTATGGTGGCTTCCTTCTCAACGCTTCCCTTCATTGTTTCCTGTTTTTATGGGTTTCTTTGGGTTCATTTGTATGAACATCTGCACCACAACACCTTTTACCATTGTAGAGACGGAATATCATGTCTAGGCGAGCACAGGGCTTCCTCCTTATTTTTTTAATGTCGATTATGGCATTGGCGCCGGGAGCGCTCGGTGCCGATTCTGATGGCGATGGCGTGGACAACTCCGTTGACGATTGTCCATGGGCAGCAGGCACATCAAGCGTTGACAGGGACGGATGCCCTGACAGGGACAGTGATGGGACTTCCGACATCAACGATGGATGGTCAATCAACAACCCAAATTTCCAAAATGAATTCACTCTCAATGCCAATTCAGACTATCATGATGTGGAATACTCTCCCTCTGGTGAATTCATTGTGACGGGCTCCGAAGATGGCTTTGTTCGTGTATGGAACGCAACCACTCACGTCAACATTCGTTCCGCTAATGCAATTCCCGGTGGCGAAGTGACATCGGTCGATTTTTCCCCAGACGGACAATACGTTGCGGCAGGTCTTGACGATGACACAATGGATATCTATTACTCCAACAACCTCACATCCGTCCATGGCACCATCAGCGTGGATGTAGGTGGCGGCGATTATGTTAATGATGTCGAGTTCTCTCCAGACAGTTCACTTGTTGCCGTTTCAATTGGTCGCTCAGGCAATGGAGGCACCAACGGGCAAGTGTTCCTAATCCAAACCTCGGACGGACAGAACTTACACAGCCTGAATCCCAGCAACGAAGATCGATTCTTTGATGCAGCGTTCTCTCCAGACGGGGAGCACATCGCATTGGCCGGAAACGGTGATTTCTACGTTGTCAACGTCACTTCAACAGCAACCGTTTGGTCCATCAGCGATCCACCTGCAAGCGTGAACGCAATCGCTTGGTCGCCAGATGGAAACTACATCTCCATGTGCGGTGGGTGGGAAGGCCAATCTGCAAGTTTCGACATGTATGAATTCAACGGAGCCTCTTGGACCCGCATTTGGCAAAAGACCACCACCACATCATGCGCATCCACTGCCTTCTCCCATGACAGTTCACAGGTTGCTGTAGGCATGTACTGGTACCAAGCCGATGGTAACACCGCACGAATCTACAACTCAGACACAGGCGTCCAAATCGACGCTTTCAGCGGCCCTCGTCCAGGCGGTTGTACGTCGGGGAACAACAACAACTGCGGTCAAATCGAAGGCCTCACATGGAGTCCTGATAGCACTCACATTGTCACGGCACACGGTCGAAATGACGAGGGTGTCTACTATTGGTACGCTGACATTGATGAGGACAACGACGGCTACAACACCACCGATCAGGGTGACGGCATCGTCGATGCATTCCCAAGCGAAGGCTCTCAATGGGATGACACCGATAACGATGGATACGGTGACAATCCAGCACCTGCTTTCCAACCTGATGCTTGCCTGACGGTCTTTGGCACCTCGACTGAAGACCGGTTTGGTTGCCCTGATGGGGATGGCGACGGATGGTCCGATGAGGGCGATTATTACCCGGCAGACTCCTTGCAATGGGCCGACACCGATGGCGATGGATACGGTGACAATTACTACTTCGATCTCAGCAGCGCTCAACTTCATATGAACCAATCTGGTGATGCATTCCCAGATGACGCAACACAGTGGAACGACACCGATGGCGATGGATATGGCGACAATTACCAAAACACATCATGGGATAATTTCCGCGCACCAGAATGGCCTGGATTGCTTCAGGTTGCCGCAAACAACCCAGACGTCTTCCCACTCGACCGCACACAATGGCTTGACACCGACGGGGACTGGGTTGGCGACAACCAAATGAGTGACCGAGCGGATGGCTGCCCAACAATTTGGGGCGATTCCGAGTTTGACCGTCTTGGCTGCGCTGACACCGATGGTGATGGCTGGTCAGACCCTGATGCGAACTGGCCGTCCACAGGCAATTGCTACCAAGCGGACGCGTTCCCGAACGACCCTACTCAATGGTGTGATGAAGACGGCGATGGCTTCGGCAGCAACCTCAGCGGAAACGATGCTGATGAATGTCCGAATGAAGCAGGAACTTCAACCATTGATCGAATTGGATGCGCTGACCGTGACAACGATGGCTACTCAAACGCAGGCGATCCGTTCCCTGATGACTCCACCCAATGGGCTGACCGCGACGGCGACAACCGTGGCGACAACGCAGACGGTAACAACCCGGACGCATTCCCAGATGACACCTCCCAATGGAAGGACACCGATGGCGATGGCCGTGGCGATAATCCAAACGGCTTCAACGGTGATGCGTTCTGGCAAGACCCCGATCAGTGGGAAGACAGCGACGGCGACGGTTACGGTGACAATTTCATCGACACTGATGGCGATGGCCTCTCCGAAGGTTACTCCGATGTGTGCCCGCTTGTGTTTGGCAAATCAACCGATGCCCTCACCCGCGGGTGCTCAGACTACGACGGCGATGGTTTCGTCGATCCGGTCGATGCCTTCCCTGAAGATCCGTTCCAATGGGCGGATTCCGATGAAGACGGTTACGGCGACAACAGCCTTGTGCCAAGCGGTGACGACTGTGCCGATGTCTTCGGTAAATCCTTCGAAAACAACCGACAAGGCTGCCCAGACGCGGATCTTGATGGTTGGGCTGACGTCGACGATGCATTCCCATACGACACCCTCCAGTGGGTTGACACCGACGGCGACGGCTGGGGTGACAACTATGTTTGGTTCAACGACACCATTGCAGACCTCGACAACCCTGGAGAATTCATTCAAATCCGAAACCAATCGGGCGATGCTTTCCCAACGGTGCCTGACCAGTGGTCGGACATGGACGGCGACGGCTGGGGCGACAATCAAACCAGTTTCTTCCAACCTGATGCGTTCCCATTCCAACCGAGCCAATGGAACGACTTTGATGGCGATGGCTTCGGCGACAACAGTGTCTACGACCCTGACGGCGATGAAGGTCCATTGACTCCAATGCCGGCCTTTGAACCCGATTCTTGCCGCAAGGCCTTCGGAACCTCAACGCTTGAAGAATACGGCTGCCTCGACAGCGATGGTGACGGGCGAGCTGATGTTTATGACCCATGCCCATGGGATCCAGCCGTCACCAACGGTGTACTTACCGGGCCAGATGCGGTCACATGCACCATCACCAGCGATCCAAATGCTGTTGACCAATCCACCGATGATTCTGAATCATTGATGGGCAGTTCAACGACCATGATCTTCATGGGCGGGGCGATTGTCCTTCTGCTTGGCCTTATTTTCGTCGCCCAGGTGGCAAAGGCTGCCAGCAAGCGTAAATCCTCGGTAGCTCGTGCTGAAGAGCGCAAGGTCAACCTCGCATTCTCAGAAGAAGAAGAGCGCCGACTTGCGTGGATTGAGCACTATGTCGCTGCGGGTGAACTCGATGAAGCAAGGGCGCTTGGCTGGGAAGAGCCGTCCGCTCTTCCACAATGGAAGCAACACGAAATGGCTGAACAAGCGGCAACACAAGCTGCGATCCCCACCATGATGGACTTGGATAATCTGTGAGCAATTCACGAATCTTGGCTGCGTTTTCGACGAGCTTTTTCGGCCATGGAGTCATCAAAGGCTAGGAAAGGAAGGCTCGCCCATGCTGTGTCGTCATCAAGGGCGAGCAAGGCCTCGTTCGTTCGAAGGACCTCACCGACCACCATCGTTGTGGGCGTCTGTCCGTCAGAAAGTTGGTACTGGTGGCCAGGGAGAACAACTGTGCCTTCGTCCAATTGGTGCATTTGGTGGCGAAGGTAGTGCAATGTGGACCGTTGAACTTCGGGATCGCCTCCGTACAAATCGGTTCGACCGCACCGCCCGAGGAACAAACAATCGCCGGAAATAACGAGCCCCTCTCCGATGAACGTGGTGTGGCCTGGCGTGTGACCTGGCGTACAATGAGCCTCAAATTCTAACAAACCACATTTTAACTTCACATGCGAATTTGGTTGATGTTGCCATTCTTCATCGACCGCACCCTCCCATCCACGTTCCCGTTCAAGAGCATGACATTGGACGCGAAGTGAATCTCCCAGAGATTGTTTCAGCGCATCCACTCCTTTGGCATGGTCCCAGTGGCTGTGTGTTAGCCAGACTTGGTCGAGCACCCAGCCATGCTGGACACACGTGTTTTGCCAGTAGTCCCCATCGAAAGGGTCGACGATCACTGCTTGTTTTGTTTGCTGACATACGATGAGGTGATTGAGGTTGTCCCACTCGCCCAGTTGGGCTTGCAGTACGACGATTCGCTCGTTTTCAATAATCGTCAATGGATTCATCTGTGGCTCGCCTTTACACACCGTATGGACCGCTGGGCTTTCAAGTGATGAGAACCTCTCTCTGCACATGGCGGGGCGTATGCGTGGCGGTGCAGCGGTTCTTGTGACCCTGCTCATGTTCTCGATGCTGCCCGCAGTGGCACAAGCAGAAACAGGCGATTTAGCCTTTGAATCAACCCTAAATCTTGACGCAGAGAAGGGGTATTACGCCACTGGTGACACGGTTGTTCTTCAACCTACTATGGCCAACAATGGTGACTCAACTACCTATGAAAACGATCCATCATGCGGTGCAGTGTTGCAAATCATGAACCCAAGCGGCGAGCGTATTGTGGATGGCCAAACCCTTTGCCGCGGACAATCTCAAATTGAGGACCTCGCATCTGGAGAAGTCAATGTGTTTTCTGCGGTTGAATGGGACCTCCTTGCTGATGACGGAACAGAAGTTCAACCGGGTTGGTACACCGCCATCGTGCTTCACACGGCAACAGGCCTCACTTCGAGCCACCAACTTCACATTCAAACCGATGTCATTCCACCGTCTGATCTTACCTTGGCCATCGAAGCAACCAGTCGTCTCGGCCCTCTTGTCTCAAGCGAAGAAATTGTGCTCACGGTGACGTTGTACAATCCAACATCAGCACCAATCGCCCTTCCAGACCTCGGCGGATGTTTGTTGCAGTTCAGTGTGAATGATGCCACGTCACTTTCGTCAGAATGCCTCCCATCTTTTACACAAATTGAGGCGTTTGAACAAACCCTCATCGAGCAGCGACTCCTTCCTGCTGGTGCTTTAGATGCAGGTCAGAACGTCATTTCAGTCGCCCTTCCAGGCAACGCACTCAGCGCCTCGTTGAACCTCGACATCGCCCTGCCGGCTGATGATTTTACGGTTGAATGGCAGGACCAACTTGAGGTGAGCATCGATGGGCTCGAAGATGGCTTGTACGGTGATGGTGAGATGATGTCCACTTCCATGCTAATGGAGAATGTTGGCGATGAGCAGCAATCGATGCGGTTCACCGATACATGCCGTGCTGAACTTTGGATCGTCAACGACCAAGGCGATGTCGTCTTCGACAGCCGTTCGCTCAAGACCTGTAACGCAGTTGACTTGGACTACAACCTCGATCCTGAAGAAGAAGCAATGTTCACGCTGCCTGATTGGACCTTTACCGATTTGCAAGGATGCCAAATTTCATCTGGGTTTTACACCGCCATCGTCGAGGTACCTCAATTACATCTTTCCAGTTCCAACAGCATTGACTACGAGCGCCTCACGGCCACCAACTGCGCCCAGGCACTGCCTCTTGACCTATCGACATCCCTCTCCGGAATCGAGAACGGATTTGACCTCAGCGTGACGGTTGCACCGCAAGTGAGCGAAGTTGATTTGCGATGGATTGGACCATGTTCAGTTACAGTTTCCATTGTTGAAGTTGATTCGTCCGAAGAAGTTCACCGTCAAGCATCATTGTGCAACGAGCACGATGGAAGGCACCTAAGTTTGCCTTACAGCGTTGATGATCAGTTGGTGCTCAATGTTGGCGAAGTCAACATGGTTGATTTCAACAACGTGACCCTACCCGATGGAACCTATCAGATGGTTGTGACCCTCGAAGCGAACCCAAGCACTTCCGCAGGCTTTGTGTTCGAATGGCCAATTGTTGAGACCGTAGCGCCGGAACCTGTGGAAATCGTAGCAGAACCACAACCTGAGGAAGCTCGTCTTGTGAGTGGAACTTGGTCGGGGATTCTGACGGAAGATGGCACGTGTTGGATCCTCGACAGCCCACAAGAAGGTCAATTGCTGCTCTCTCGTGCCGCACTCGGTTCGTGGACCCCTCAACAAGGCTGGTCTGGAACCTACCAAGCCCTCAGTACGGCCGCAGCCCCACAATGTGCAAACTTCCAAGCCCCTTCGCTCGAATTGATAAGTGTCGAAACCGAAACCAGTCCGGTTGTTGAACAAACAACTGAACAACAATCGGATGCCCCAATCCAGTTGGCCAACGATGAACAAACCACACCGATCGCAACAACACTGGTCGTGGTTGTCACGACCACATCCCTGCTTTCCTTGCTCGTTTCTGTTGTGCTTGGAAACGAATCCTTCCGAATCCCTTCCACAGCAGCAGGTTTGTGGTTCCTCGGCATGGTTGGAAGAACGCATGAGACCACTGATGGGCGCTACCAACGTGGACGTCTGATGGGGTACTTGACAGCAAATCCCGGATGCCACTTCCGCGCTTTGATGGCTGCGCTTGACATGAGCAATGGACAAATCACCCACCATCTCCGAATTCTTGAGGCAGAGGAGGCCATCTGGCGACGCAAAGATGGACGCCTCGTCCGCTACTACCCACTCACCAACACCATGAGTCCAGGCATGAGCGAAGAGGAACTTCCAGTCCCACCGCTCTCCCCAGATCCAAACAGCCTGCAAGGAAAAATCCTGACGCTTTTGGATGCCGATGGCCCAATGGGTGAATTCCCGACACAAGCTGAACTCGCCAAGCGTTTGGAGAAGAGCCAGCAATTGGTTTCCCACCATTTGCGTACCTTGCAAAAGTTCGGCCTCGTCGAGAAGCGAAAGATGGGCATCAAGAATCGTTACAAGCTGACAAGGGAAGCAATTTTCTTGCTCGAAACAAATGACGACTTCATTCGTGATTGATGACTTCAGTTCGTTGAAGGCCTTCAAAATCGATGTTCCACTCGATGTGCGTCCAGTTCTCTGCCTCTGCTGCCGTCCTGATTCGTTGTGCAACTGCGTCACCTTGACTCCGTAACACGCCAACGACACCACCGCCGCCAGCCCCCATGGCTTTCCATGCAAGGACTTCCCCCGAAGCCTCGAGCGGATCAAGCACGCTCCGGAAAGGTGCGTGGAGAGCAGGGTTTAGCAATTCGACCCCGTTCATCACCGTTCTCAATGCTTCACCGAACGCAGTTTTCTGTTCCTCGACAATGGCCACATGCATGGCTTGGCCAGCACGCTGTAACGCACTCAAGCCTTCTGCAACCGCTTCATCACCCGCAGCGTAGCGTTCCCAAACGGATTGATGCAGGTTTCCAGAGACATGAGGCAGGCCCGTATCGAACAGCATCAGGTGTTGGCGGAGCCAATTGGTGAATTCAACAGATGGTTTCAATGAAATTCGATGTACTGCATCGCCATCAAAGGATAGGTGTTGCACGCCACCGAAAGCACTCGCCCACTGGTCTTGGCGTCCACCAGTGTTGCCGAGGACCGCCTCGAATTGATACGCCTTTTCTGCGATCTGAGCCGGATCTTCATTCAATGGGCGAATCGCTGCAACAAGAGCGACGTTCATGGCACCAGAAGTGCCGAGACCACAACCAGTCGGCATGTCCGTTTGGTAGGCGACCTTGAGCTTGCGCTGATTATCGACATCACATGTCGCTGTTACATATTGGTCAATGGCGATGTTGACCACCTCGCCTGTGTGTGTGGCGCAGTATGCTGCAACATCGGTCCAGCCGCCTGCAAGGTCGATTCGAACAGGCACCTTCACGGTGATTCGCTTCGCCATACCTTAGCGCAGTTTGAGGGGACTCATGAAGAGTCGCATTCAAGACAAGAATGCCTGTGGCATGAACGCCCCGAAGGGGAATGGTGAGTCTATGAGCATGCTATTTTCTCCCGATTCGGAATTGAACTGGCAAAAGAAATGGAACGAAGCCCGGCTGTTTGAGCGGGACATTCGCGACGATCGACCGAAGTTCTACTGCCTCGAAATGTACCCTTACCCAAGCGGGAAGATGCACATGGGCCACGTCCGAAATTACTCGATTGGTGACGCAGTGGCCCGATACAAGCGGATGATGGGCTTCGACGTGCTCTATCCAATGGGTTTCGACTCCTTTGGCATGCCCGCTGAAAATGCAGCCATCAAGGAAAACGCCCACCCGCATGACATCACTGAGCGGAACATGGCATCAATCACAGAGCAAATCAAGCGCATGGGTTTCTCGTATGATTGGCGTCGTCAAGTGAAGAGTCACGACCCACGCTACTACAAATGGAACCAATGGTTCTTCACCAAGTTCATCGAAAAGGGACTTGCTTACCAGCAATTTGCCCCTGTGAACTGGTGTTCACAATGTGAAACGGTGTTGGCCAATGAACAAGTGAAAGCAGGGCGATGTTGGCGATGCAACGGACCAGTTGTCCAAAAAGAGATGAGCCAATGGTTCCTCGACATTCCAAAGTACGCACAAGAATTGGTTGATGGTCTTGACACGATCGCTTTTCCTGAGAACGTAAAATCCTTGCAACGTGATTGGCTGGGCCGTTCAGAAGGCGCCGAGATCACATTCGCCATCGAAGGTCGAGAAGAAACACTCAGTGTGTTCACAACCCGTCCTGATACCCTCTTCGGCACCACATTCGTTACGCTCGCGCCAGAACACCCGCTTGCTGCGTCGCTTGTCCAAGGCACACCCAATGAAACAGAATGGCAAGCCCTCCACGACGAAGTTTCAGCCATGAGCGAATTTGATCGCATCAAGAACATGAACAAAAAGCGCGGCGTACCGTTGGGAGCAAACGCCATCCACCCCCTTACTGGCGAAAAAATCCCAATATGGGCTGGAAATTTCGTGATTGCAAGCTACGGTACTGGCGCAGTCATGGCCGTCCCTGGCCACGACGAACGAGACTTTGATTTCGCCAAGTCCTACGGCATTCCCATTCAACGCGTCCTCACGATGAGTGAGGGAGGCGACGCTGAAGCAGAACTCAAGAAAGCGGAATGCAATCTCGGATGGATGGTCAATAGCCCAATCGAAGGGTTCGATGGACTGTACGGTGATGAAGCAAAGTCAGCGGTCGTCAAAGCTCTTGAAGCAAAAGGAGCAGGCATGCAAACCATCAATTGGAAAATCCGACCCTGGTTGGTTTCTCGACAACGGTACTGGGGCACCCCCATTCCTGTGATTCATTGTGATGGCTGTGGAGCCGTACCGGTTCCTGCTGCAGATCTGCCTGTTGAACTGCCCCGTGATGTGGTGTTTGGACAAGGCAATCCGTTGGAGACCTCCGCCTCGTTTTTGGCAGCAGACTGCCCTACATGCGGCAAACCAGCCCGTCGTGAGACAGATACGATGGACACCTTTGTTGATTCTTCATGGTACTTCTTGAGGTACACAGACGCACTCAACGACGATGCTTGCTTTGAGGATGCAATCGCAAACCACTGGATGAACGTTGATTTCTACTGCGGTGGTATCGAACACGCTCAAATGCACCTCATCTACGCTCGCTTCTGGACCAAAGCACTCCGCGATTTGGGCTTGCACAGCATCGATGAACCGTTCAACGAGTTGCTATGTCAAGGCATGGTCAACAAGCAAGCACCTTGGTGCGAGTCATGTGGTCTCACATTCTCAGTGGATCATGCAGGTGCGCCTTGCCCTCATTGTGATGGCGCCCTCACAGAACGCTCTGCAAAGATGAGCAAGTCACTTGGAAACACGGTTTCGCCAGAGGATATGATTGAACGCTACGGCGCTGACACGGTTCGTTTGTTCATTCTCTTTGCTGCCAACCCGACGGCAGGTATGGATTGGTCTGATACGGCGCTTGAAGCCAATTACCGGGTGATGATGCAGTTGTATTCAATGCCTGAACGGTTGATGGCTTGGGATGGTACATCTGGTCCAATGGACGTTTGGTTTGAAGGGCGCTTGAAGCAACGAGTTGCAGAATTTCAGGCTGCAATGGATGTCTATGACCTCCGCCGGGCCGTTGAATTATCACACTATGAACTTGTCAAAGACGTCAACTGGTACGTGAGAAGGGGCGGTAATAACCCCGCTCTCGCCACAAATCTGCTTCGTCAATGGGCCCACATGATCTCAATCTCGACACCGCACCTTGCGGAAGAGTGGTGGGCGACCCTCGGTATGGATGGCCTGATCAGTGGAACTGAAATGCCAATTCCGGCTGAAATAACATCCGAGGAGCAAACTGCGCTTGACAGCGAAACCATCACTCGAAGTTTCCTCGAGTCCGCTCGAAAAATCAAGGACGTGGCAGAACGCCACTTGGATGGACCAGCAACATCTGCAATCATCATTGTCGCTCCAACATGGAAGCGAAGCCTTGCCGTGCGTGCGCTTGAATTCCTGGAAGAAGGTGGAAATCCAAAGCAATTCATGAGCGTGCTCAGCCAAATGGAGATCACTCAAGGCGATCGGAAAGGGGAAATTATGGGCTTTTGGGGGAAGAAAATGCTTCCTCAGGTGTTCAAGTGGGATGATGATTCGAGGGTTTTGATTCGCAGTTCACTCGATGAGGTCGAAGCTTTGTCGGCCCGCACCTCCTTCATCGCTGACGAACTGGGACTTGAACAGGTCAAGGTTGTGCTCGGCGAATCACCTGAAGATGAAACCGGAAGGGCGGGTGGCGCTATGCCACTTTCACCTGCAGTGGTCTATGCGTGATCACGCACGTTGCCATTCAGTTCCGGTCCACCAGTGTGTGGTCCCGTCGCTCATGGATCTCCATGTGTATCCATTCTCATCGGTCCACTGTTGGAGAACCGTTGGCTCTTGTGCAACTGGTTGGGCCACAGGTTGAGCAGCAACTGGTGTAGCAATGGTTGCAGGCTGTGCGGCAGGCATGACCACTCCAGGGGATGCGGTGAGGGTTTGTTCGAAGGATTTTGTTGGCTCTTCTTCTTGGCCATTGCGACGTAAGAACAACACTGCTCCACCGCCGAGTACGCCAATCACAAGCAGCGCAATGAT
>JAQXFM010000233.1 GCA_029250305.1 Candidatus Poseidoniaceae archaeon
GGACGTATTCCACTTGTCAACAAGCGTCTCAATCTTCTGAACTTCAGATGCTAATTCACCATAATCTCTCATTTGTTTGAGGATATCGAAAATAGTCTGGGCGCCGACCTCTCCAAGAGATAAAATCCCCATACGTGTGATGAACATGTGCATTTCTCGCTCGATCATATTTGCTGAACGAGTTACTTCAAGCATCGGAAAAGCAATAGCTCCAAGAGAAGCCAGAATTGGTAGAGTAAAAATCAATAAAACTCCTGAAACTCCTGAAAATAGAGCTCCCTCTGACAATCCACCTGTAACAAAAATCAGTGAGAGTGAGCCGATAAGACCCATTGCAAAAGCGCCGCCGACGTAAAACAAAACGAAACGACTAATCGGCATTTCGAGCCGACGGATGGCAATTTGCCACATCGGCATTCGTTCCATGCTTCATCATCTCCTCATCGGTCTTTTTGGCTGACCCAACTATCAACAGCCTTGTCAAAGGTTTCACATCCGCTGTTGTAATAGATATTGAGGAGGCCAAATACATCGTCATAATGCGTTAGATTACGATCAACCATTCGGTCAAGGGCCGAGGCTCTTCGCAACATTTCATCATAGATATCACGCTTATTTGCAAATCCTGCTTGTGCAGCAATCTTGTTTTCGAGAAGGTGAGATTGGAACATACCACGGAAGTAATGCTTGTCCTTGACTGGGTCCCATTCGAACATACCACGGGTGAGAACACCATCGCTGTGCTTGTTGTATCCAATGACTTCGTCAATTCCAGTGACACGTCGGGCGATACCGCCCCCGGGCGCTTCCACCACTTCCTGGAAAATCGCAAAGTTGAGGTTGTCGAAGAAACGAATTGGGACATTGATTGGGTCACCCGTGAACCGTTGAATCATCTTGACAATGGACGATGCGTGGAAGGTTGCAATAACTGGGTGACCTGTCTGCATTGCTTGGAAAGCAGTTGCACCCTCAACACCACGAATTTCCCCGATGATGATGTAACGCGGACGGCTACGAAGCGCTGCTTTGAGCAAATCGAACATCTCGACACGAGATTCTTCATTCTTTGAAGAACGGGTGACAAGGCGTTGCCAAATCTTGTGGCGAACCTTCACTTCAGGGGTGTCTTCCGCTGAGTAAATCTTGACATTGTGGTCAATGAAGGGGAGAATTGCATTGAGCGTCGTGGTCTTACCTGAAGCAGTTTCTCCAGAGACAAGAACCGACATGCCGTATTCTAAGCAAATCCAAATGTATGCAGCCACTTGTGAAGAAATGGTGCCCCAAGCGATGAGTTGGGTGATGGAGATTGTTTCTTCAGCGAACTTACGAATGGTGAACGAGGGGCCGAGCATCGAAACGTCGTCCGAGAAAATGATGTTGATACGAGAACCATCGAGGAGCGCACCGTCGATGATCGGTTTGTTATCCGATACCGGCCTTCCAATACGTTCGGACATAGCACGGAGGAACCGCGAAAGCATCTCTCGCTCACGGAATCGTATGTTTGAGGTGACCATTCCAAACACCTTGTGATCCATGTGGACGTGCTTGAGACCAATCGAGTGAATATCTTCCAGCATTTCGTCAGAGAGAAGAGGTTCGAGTGGACCATTGCGAATCAAATCTCGAATCACGATGTACTCGAGGCGAGTGCGTTGCTCTTGGTTGACGACAATTCGTTTGTCATCCATCCCAAGCATTTCCCAAAGACGTCCTTGGCGCCTTGGGCTCACGCCGAGTTCACTATCCAAAACCGTGTACCGTTCAACCATTTGGCGAAGGATGTTTTCGAATTCATTATCAGTTGTAAATGAAGGAGCAGTTGGTGCTTCTTGGAGAAGGGTTTCAGTGAGTTCACGTCGGATGTTTTCTTCTTCTTCGGTGAGTTGTGGTTCGAGTCCAAACCACAGCACTTGGCCACCGCCTTCTTCGTCAGCAGGTGGCTCATAAATGTGAACAAAGATTGGCTCCTTGGCCAAATAAATGAGATTGAGTGGGCGTTCTTTCTTGGCATCTCGGTCGAGTGCCCCGTAGTAAATTGGCCTTGTCCCGTACCGTGCTTCGAAGTCACGCACCCAATCTGCTACGTGAGCATGGGCTGCCATGACGCCGTTGAGGTCGCCTTTTGCAAATCGAGGTTCGTCAGCCATTCAGATCCCTCCTCAGCTCACCGCAGTGATGTCGACAATGAAGCCCATGCTTGGTTCAACACGCCATCCAATGGACGTCTGTGTTGGACCTGCTGCCCTCAAAAATCGAGTGACCACAATGTTTCTTTTGATTTCACCACCAATCATGGTGGTTTGTAGGTCGAGCACAACTTCGGCAGATGCTCGCATGTTGTGCATCAGTTTGTGGTCCATTTCTTCGGGGTCCACACAGAGCATGAGCGAGCGACCATCAGCACAAATTCGACGAAGTCGCTGCATCATCGCAAATCGCTCTTTTTCATCCAATGAATCTGGCATCAGTGAACTTGCTGCGTCAATAATGACGACATCGGCTAAAGCGATGGCGTCGGATTCCAACAATTCTTCCAACCCCACATTTGGGAGCGCTTCAGCGATTGTTCCAAAACGAGAGAACACCATGAGTTGCCCTTCACGAATTGCATCAGTGATGCCATACCCAATGGACTCCATTTGTTCAATCCATCCTCGCGTGGTGAGTTCTGTGGTGATGACAAGCACTTTCACGCCGTTTTCGACCATGCCGTACGCAAGGCGCTGAGAGATGAGTGATTTTCCGCCACCGACTGCACCCTGCAACACATACAGGGAACGATTCGGCATCCGCAACCCCATCGAGTCGGCTAGGGAATCAGTTTCCAAATCATATGGGAAACCATCTTCCATCGGCTTGTGTGCTTTCAAAAATGGATCTTCTGTCATGAGAGCCTCACCTCGAGGTTGAGCGATGCGCTTGACGAAAGTCCGCCAATTGTTTCAGATGTAGCCACCGCATACAAGGCAACATCGTCCCCTACTGCGTAGCCGGATACACCCGTGTATTGCAACTCAATTTCCAAGAGGACATTTGAGTTCCATTCTGTGGCAGTTCCGACGAAAGAGACTGAAATTGCGGTCGGAGAGCGACCGTCAACAAATACGCTCAGTTGTGCCTCATCCATAGGGTGTTGACCCGTGTTCAATGCATAGAAGGTAATCGTTTCAGTGGAGGTCGAATTATCAAAATCAACCATCATTGGATCGCCAGCAAACTCAATGCCCAGTTCCGAAGAGAGTTGAGCACCACGCTGTTGGACTTGTGCGACCTTCGCCGTATTCGTCCACTCTGTAATCAACAAAGCGCTCACAGCACTCGAGATCAACAGCCCCGTGATGAGCATGATGAATGTTGAAGCTCCGCCGTCTGCCATGTTCAAACCTCAGATTGCTTCTGCAGCAACAAACCCTGCAGAGGTGGTTACGAAACGTGAGGTGAGCGCTGGTGGAGAGGGGAGGATTAGATCCACCGTTTCTCCAACATACCAATTCTCCGATGCAAGACCAGGAGTTGCTTGGTTTTGGGCCCAACCTTCGAGATGGATGGTGCTGAACTGTGTCGGGGAATCCCCGTCAAAGAACATCCAAACATTCTCCGTTTTGATTGTCATGTCGCCTGTATTTGTGAGGTTCGCGTAAAAGATATCACCGGACGTGAAGGTGAACGTTGGCGTAGGTGTCAGCGTGCCCTGACCATTTACAGTGATGCTTGTAGGGGGGGTTGTGTATGAACCGTGGCTGGTGATCACCACAGAGTTTACATCGATTTCCCCAGAAGTCACAGTAAAGGTCGCAGCAAAGCCACCCAAACCAGCGCCGCCATTTGCGACAAGTGTTCCATTTACGACACCGGAACCGGAACCGGTTCCAGTCACCGCGACGGTAAGAATTGCTCCTTCGACAAGGGAAGCATCGTCAATGACAAACCTCGGCACGGGATCGGCTGCTGCATCAAGAACCTCGATAGAGGTCTCCATTTGATACGACATTGTTTGAACGGCCATGGAAAACACAACCAACAATGAGACCCCAATAATGAGGCCACCGATTCCGACCGAGCCAGCCATATCAGGCTTCACCTCGGAGGGATCTCACACTTCGCCATGAACTGACGAGGGATGAGAACGTAAGCAATTCTTTGTGCGGCAAATGATCATCAAGCGCAGCCTCGGATTCCCCGGGCTCTGCAAGTTGAACAATTGCCATGACAGATCGTCCTTCTTCGTCGCTCAGCATACCGGAGGCCATGGCCTTCTGAGTAAAACTGACCGCTGCCATGCCCGACATGTGGTCGAGCAAGAGTGCGGAGACGGTTGGTGCACCAACGCTGTTTGCGTCAGCTGTCGCACCACGGGACGGAGCATGCAAGAATGGATTCGCTGCGAGGGCTTGAGCCTCGTAGAGTTCCACCAATGGTGCTTCGTCCACTTCTTTGAGACGATTGTTTCCGGTGACGGGTATGACTTCACCGCTTGCAGTGACGATTGTATCGCCACTGAGCGCTGCTTCATCCATGTCAACACCGTCAGGAGAACCGGCTTCAGCAGATGCTTGCGGGGTCTCTTCGAGACGAACTTCAACCATGCGGAGCACATCCTCGACCATGTCGAGGCGGCTGCTGATCAAACGTTCGAGTCCGGACGTGTCAACGGTCGTGTTCACCGGTGCGACAGGTGCTGGAGCGAGGCTAGCCGCCACGCTCGGCACACTGCCGATGCTGTTGAGTCGTGCCTTTGTAGGACCGGGGGAGATGGTCCACGCGTCTTCTTCACCGAGTTCGCCTTCCTCTGGGAGAGGGACTTGCTCAATGGCGATGTTCGCCATGATCTTGAGACGATCTTCGGTTAATGCTGCGTCTTCATCTTGGTCCTTGTTTGCACTGCCACCAAATGGCCAGGCCATCATAATTCCTCCTCTAAGGGGATGCTCTCTCGAGCGCCACCCTCAGAAGACATCAAACGACCTTTGACCCAGTTGCGGTATCTTGGACTGAGAGGGTTTCGAAGGTTGTACCTCCGGACCCGACGTGGATGTACATTTGCACACTTGCGCCAGTTCCAACAGTTCCAGCTTCACAGTCGCTACCACCGGCACTGCCAGCGATGAGCATTGTGTAACCAGTTGCAGGAGTCATTTCCACAGCGTTTCCACCAGTGCCGTCCATGAGGACAGTGTTTCCAACGTTTCCTTCAACGACTGCTGCGCCGCCACACATCAACTGGTAGCTGATGCTTGCGACTGGAGCAGGTTCGCTGCCAGGAGCGAGGCGAACGAACAACTTGTATCCGTTTGCGTCAACGTAAGCGGAGTTGATCATGACCTTTCCAGCCATGTTGTCTGCTGTGTCGTCACCTGTTTGCTGAGCGTTTTGTTGCAATGCTTCAGCGGTTTGGATGATCACGGCTGCTGCGACTGCTGCAACGAGGATCAAGGCGATGAAGACAATCATTGCACCAATACCAATTGCTGCAACCTTGTCGTCTTGGAGTTCAGTTGTGTGAGTGTTCGACTTCATACAACCACCAATCCTCGGTCGACGCTTCCGCCGTAGCTCAACAGTTCGTAGGTGAATCCACCAGAACCGGATTGAATCATGAATTCGTGAGCAGCGTTCACTGCTGGAGGGCATTCAGTAGCGCCTGCAAGAGCGAGCGTGATGCTGTAGGTCGCCCCGGTTTCGAGGGTCGCTGATGCACCGGCTTGTCCAACTTCGCTTGCGCCAGTGAAGTCGCCTTCACTGCCTTGAGCGCCGCAGACAATTGCCCACATGACATCGCCAGCCTGAATTTCATCAGAACCTGGAGCAAGTTCGAAGGTCACCAAGATGGATGTTGCTGGATCAGTTGCACCAGTCGTAATCACGCTCTTGATGAAGATCTTCGAAGCCAACAAATCTGTTGTCTCTTCTCCGGTCGTCTGTGCGTTTTGTTGCAATTGCTCTGCAGTCTGAATAATGACCGCTGCTGCAACCGCCGCAACAAGGATTAGAGCAATGAACACAATCATTGCACCAATACCAATTGCAGCGATGTTATCGCTGTTTTCGTTCGTATTTTCTTTCATATTTTTTCACCATTTTTGTTTTTGTATCCCCCATTCAGGGTGGACTGTGAGCGGTTCAGGCGTTGCCTCCTGAACCAATGTTGATGCGCAACGGCATGCGAATAAGAGCGACTTCATCAGGTGCCAGTCGGTTGATGAACGGCACTGAATCGGTGGTGAAGCCCGGAGGAATCCACGGCGAGAGAACGATGTCTTGCAACGGCTCCATTGAGCGGTTTTGGGCGCGAATGGTGGCGGTGATGTCGCCAGTGCGCATTTCGTAGGAGGTGGCGATGGCCAATTTACGTGACAATGGGATTTCATCCGCTCCGTAGCGGCGGTTGGCCTTCACTTCGAATCGAAGTGGGAGGTTCCCTCCCGGAGCGATGATTGGAAGATCGACTGAGGAGGGGACACATGTCCATCCATCAGGCACTGGTGGTGCAAGTCGCATGCCGGGCATGGCGACAGGACCGTCGTTGATGATTCGGACAATTAGAACGCCTTCATCGCCACCAGCAGGCCATCGCGTGTCGAGACCGAGCCAAAAGTGGCGGAATAAGAACGGGTTGAGTGTTGCAGTGTTGCCGCCGATGAGGTCATCGACGAGATGCTCAACTTCGCCTGCAGCGACGCCGACATCACCAATTTCTGCTGCGCCGGTCGCTGAATGGAGGCGGAGAAGGATCGTTTCTACTTCCTCTTCATTGATTTTCTTCTCGTTGAGAAGCCTGTGAAGCATAGCGATGTTTCGTCGCAGATGAAGAACATCCTCTTCCAACAGGGCGAGGGATTGTTCGGCTTTCTTCACCGATTTACGCGCTGCTTTCAACTTGTGTCGATTAAGGAAAACCTTTGCATCAGCAATATCGACTTCAGTTCCAGCCAGAGAGTTGGATTCATCCTGAACCACACCAAAGACAAGCGATTCGAGTTCCCTCGATGCTGCAATCAAGCGGTCTGCGGAGTCTTTGCTGGCAGCGATGGCAGCACGTGCTTCTTCGACTTCCCCTTCAGACATGTCCGAAGTGGTCGTTAAATCCTCACTCAATTCAGGGGATTCGAGGTCGAACTGGGCGTCAACTTCGTCCAAAAGCATGTTCGGGTCATCAATAACATCAACATCGCCCTTAGACATCCTCATTCACCTCCTCGGTGGGGACTTCTGCGTCGAGAATGGTCCCCACGGTTGCAGTGGTGGAGATGTCTCCAAAGATTTCGTCAAGGTTCAATCCGTCGCCTGCTAATTCGTTGAACAAGCGAGCTGGGTCGCCAAGGTCCCGCTCGATGCGAGTGGCCTTGACTTCAACGTCGGTGAGGCGTCCGTACAAGTTGCCGTAAGCACGGTCAGCGCGCAGGATAATGAACCAAACACCAAGCATGACAATCGTGATGTATACGACCAAGGAGACCATGTTGTTTTGGTCAGTGTAGAGTTGTGGTGGCAGTCCGAGCACGACAGCAACGAATCCGAGAACAGGCACGGCAAGGATGACGCTCAGTTGTCGCCGGCTATCTTTGAGGGCGGCAAAGTGGTCGGCGTAAAGGGTTGAGACGCCACGGCGAGCCCGCTGGTAATCTTCGTGAATCAGTTTGAATTCCTCTGCGCTCGCCCAACTCATGCGCCAGATCCACAATGCTGTTGCAACGAGAACACCCAGACCCCAGAACGGGACATCGAGCAGGTGGAAAGAGAAACCAAAGCCTAGCACGCCAGCATAGACAGCCATAAGCCGGAACTTCTCATTTTGGCCTGTAAGCCTCAAGAGAATGATGGATGTAATGAGGCAGACCATGAGCGCAACAAAGCTTGTTGAAACACCTGGAGAGGTGGATTCAACATTGATTTCGATGGTACGCACGTCGTTTCCAACAACGTTCTTGTCCATGTAGAATGCATCGACTGTTGCCGTACAGTCGGTCATTTCTGACTGCTCCCACCAATCGATGGAATCAGGTTCGATTCGCCAGTCAAGCACAACTGAATCACCAGGCCCGAGAATACCAATCATAGGGACAACTTCTGGACCTGAAAGAATCGTTGCCGAAGGGCACACAAGGGCCACGTCCACGCCAAGGGCGGTCGCTGTGCCTGCATTGGTAACGGTCAACAAGAGGTCGAACTCTTCCCCTTCCTCGAGGTTTAGAATCTCAATGGATTCAACCAACGGGTCGGCGAAGACATCCAATTCGAAATTGAAGGTTTCTTCATCGTACACAGTGTACGAATTGTTCTCCGTTGGGTGGTAGAGACGGAACGTCATCTCCCAACCATCGCCAGAGAGAATCTTACCACGGTCTGGTGCGTTGACGGAGATTCGGAGAGGCGAGGAGGTGTCCCAAGCATTTCGTGCCGGCAAGCTGATCCTCGAAAGTTCGCCTTGGCTGCCAGAAGCGCAGGAAGCGGAGGAAAGCGGAAGAATCACTTCGGTGTTGTTCGCATCGGGGAGAATGACCTTGAATTCCCATGGATATTCTGCTTCATTGAGGTTAAGTGCGGCAAAGTCGAGGATACGGACTGCGCTGCAA
>JAQXFM010000236.1 GCA_029250305.1 Candidatus Poseidoniaceae archaeon
ACCATCGGGCCCACCAAGCGGTCCACCATCCGGTCCTCCATCGGGCCCACCAAGCGGTCCACCATCCGGTCCTCCATCGGGCCCACCAAGCGGCCCGCCGTCCGGCCCTCCAAGTGGCCCTCCAAGCGGCCCGCCATCAGCTCCTCCAAGTGGCCCTCCAAAGCGCCCGACCGATCTTTGAGGTGAATTCATGAGCGACGGGTTTGCAATGGAATTGTGCGGCAATAAGGCTGCATGGCAAATCGTACCCGAAGGCGTAACAGCCATTGATCTGGATGCAGTCGGTGCGTTGATTCAAGCCTCAGGCTACACCGTTGGGATTCAGACTCGCCTTTGTTGGACCTTCACTGGTCCATGCGACCTCACGTTGTACCCCAGCGGCAAATTACTTGTCAAAACTGAGGATAAAGAGCTTGCTCGTGAGGTTGCATCGCTTCACACTGGGCAGTGGGCACACGCATGAGAGGGTCAAAAATGCCCGTTATCCCCGATGCTCTTGTCGCAAGGCTCGAAGCAGGTGAGGTGATTGCCTATCCTACCTCGACCCTGCCTGGTTTAGCAACGCTTCCCAATTCGACTGCCCTCGATGCTTTGTATCAACTGAAGCAACGCCCAGCAACCCAGCCGGTCAGCCTCGGCGTCCATTCATTGGAACAGGCGCGTCAATTTGTTGATGTTCCATCAATCGCAGAGGGACTGTTGGCAGCATTTCCTCAAGGCTCATTGACGCTTATTTTGGACGCTCTTCAACCGCTTGACGCTCGATTAGGTGGGGATCGGGTCGCTGTCCGGGTTCTTGCTCACCCAACGGCGCGAGCGCTTGTTGAACGCGTTGGCCCCGTCACGGCCACAAGTGCCAACGCCTCGGGCGTCGAGCCCCTTGAATCCTCACAAGCCGCTGGTGCCGAACTTGGCTTAGCACCCTCTTCAATCCTTGAAGGCGTCTGTCCGGGGGGCAAAGGTAGCACCCTCGCTTCACTTACCAAAGATGCCTCACATCCCTCTGGATATTCGGTAACCATTATGAGAGAGGGCGTGGTACCTGCTAACGAGGTAGTCTCATGGATGTTGAAGAGAGTCTGAAGTATTGGCGCGACGCAGGGCACGTGGCTCGACGCACCCTCGAGGCAATGAAACTCGAACTTCAGCCCGGAAAGACCTTCCACGAAGTCATCGAATCTGCGGAACGATTCATTCACCGGCACGGCGGGAAGCCAGCCTTCCCAGGGACCATCCACACCAACGATCTTGCGGCCCACTTTACCACCAACCACTCCATCGAAGGGGTCGAAGGATGGGATGGGGAAACGGTGCTGCAAAAGGGCGATTGTGTGAAAATCGATTACGGCGTTCACATCAAAGGCCACATCGGCGACAACGCACTGACGTTTGAAGTTGGAAACACCAACAATCACACTGAACAAATCAAGGCGGCAAAAGAAGCACGGGACGCAGCGATCGAAGTCATGCATCCTGGCACGCCTTGGTACAAGGTCGGCGCAGCAGCAGCTCAGCCCTCGATCGATGCCGGCTTCCAGCCAATCCGTAACCTCTGTGGCCACCAACTCAAACCGTGGGAATTGCATGCAGGTGTGTCCATACCATCCTATGCGTGCGGTCCAGACAACCGTGGATTCAAAGGCGTGGTTGAGGAAGGAAGTGTCTACGCTGTTGAACCGTTCAATACGACGGGTTCTTCCGGACTGATCGAAAACATCGGTTCGCCCAGTTCCTCAAACATCTACAGAGTAACAGGGCTCACCACTTCACGAAAAGCGAGGGCGAAAGGGCAACTCAAACCCCTTGGTGCTCAACTTGCTCGAAACCTCGAAGAACGCTATTCAACGCTTCCATTCGCAGAGCGCTGGGCCTACCCTATGTTGGAGAAACCCTTCCCAGAGGCCGATGAAGCAAGCCGTCAAAGCAAGTGGAATGCGCTTGTGAAGAAGTTGATCAGCATCCGGTTTTTGGAAACATACCATGCCCTTCGCTGCGTCGATGGTGGAAACATTTGTCAATTCGAACATACGGTCTACATCACGGATGGCGGGCCTGAAATTCTAACAGTCGAATGAAACGAACATTTCATGTTCAATGGACAGATGTCCCATTTTTGCTTGAAAACCAATATAAACCGCGAGTGCCTCGGAGTTAACGAACAGGGCTGTTGAAGTTCATGTTGAGTGCATCCCATCCCCTCCGCATTACTCTCACCCTGTTCACCTCTTACTCACTCCAGCCTTGAGGCTACAAAAAGTAACATTTTGAAGAATGTACAAATTTGCAAACATTCGCGCTGTCCGCGGTTACAAATCATATGCTCTAGTCTCGTTGGCGCGTCTGATTG
>JAQXFM010000241.1 GCA_029250305.1 Candidatus Poseidoniaceae archaeon
CTGCAGCCCACGTTGCGGCAAGAACACTGAATTGCAGTGAACCAGCCCAAAGATAGAGCATTGAAAGGCCATACAAGCCTACAGCGGAAGCAACAGAACCAACGATGAAGTATTTTGCACCACCTTCAGAACCTGCTCGTGTTTCCTTGTGGAAAGCAACGAGAACGTATGTTGAGAACGATGCAAGTTCAAGTCCAATGAAGAGAACGAATAGATCCTGTGCGAGTGCAACAACGCTCATTCCAAGTGCTGATGTGAGCATAAGGATGTAGAAATCTGCTTGGCGTCGATTGTTGAACAACACATCGATGTCATCGCTCTTCATGGATCCTGTTGGAAGTCTGTCAAGCGATGCGAGAGCTGCAAGGAGAAGTGCTGCAAAGAAAATACCTTCAAACAAACGGGAGAAGAGATTTACTTTCAGAATCTGATAACCGTTTTCGCTGGTTACTTCTTCACTGACCGAACTTGAGTCGAGCAAGTACCAGATGACTTGAATCAATGCAAGCAACATGGTCAATACTGCCAATAATCCTGGCAAACGAGGGGAGGAAACTGCCTTGTAGCGAGTTCCGCCTAAGAACCAAGGGAGTTGTATCTGGGTTCCAGGAATACGGAATTTGCCATTTCCAAGATTTGGAACGATCATAATCAGAAGGAGACCTACGAAAACTGTAAGTTCAGGACCGAGCGTTTGGATTAAATCCATGTCAAACGTGTTAGCAGTCATTTCAAGCACCGAACCCTAGGAATTTCATGGCATTCTGCGTCCATATATCCATCATGTCAAGGAAAATCCATGGCATAATTCCGAAGAGGATTGTAAATCCAGCAAGAAGAAGCATTGCCAACTTTTCTGAGTTTGCAATATCAGGAACAGGTTCACCATGCAGACTTTCTGGAGGTTGAGTCTCATCTCCACCTTCGAAGATGGTTCGTTGCATCGACCAGAGATAGTATGCTGCGGTTAGGGCAAGGACAAGACCTGGCAGGAGAATCCACCAGCCATAGGCATGCCAGTAAGCAACCATGAGCATCAATTCAGCAACGAATCCAGCAAGGAGTGGAAGACCAAGAGAAGCCATCCATCCAAACATCATGCTCGTTGCAAGCCAAGGAGAATGTTTTGCCATTCCACGCATTGCACCAATTTCCATGCTGTGATAATGATGCTTGAATGCACCACAAACTGCGAAGAGCATTGGGCTGATGATTCCGTGAGCGAACATCATGAACAAAGCCGCAGCCCAGCCCATTGGTTGCATGGTAGCGATGCCGATGAGGATGACACCCATGTGCGACACAGAGGAGTATGCGACCATCTTCTTGAGGTTGGTTTGTCCTAAACAGACAATGGCACCCCAAACGAGGGAAACCATACCGAAGATCATCAACGCCAATTGGAAGTGTTGCAATGCATGTGGGAACATGCTGAGTGGGAGACGGAACATACCGTAAGCACCCATCTTGAGCATCACGCCGGCAAGCAGCATCGAACCACCTGTTGGCGCCTGAACGTGCGCATCAGGCAGCCAAGTGTGGAATGGAACCGCTGGCAACTTCACGAGGAAACCAAGCATGAGCATGACGAACAGCACTTTTTGCATGCTTTCTCCCATGAACCATCCATCTTGGTTGGCCAGGGTTGCACTCTCAACGAGCGTTGGAATGTCGAAGGTACGGCCGGTCATTGTGCCGTACTTACCGCTCGTTCCGATTTGATCAGGTTGCATGAGGTAGAGGGTCACAAGACCGAGCAACATCACAACAGAGGCTGTGAAGGTGTAGATGAAGAACTTCTGAGAAGCGTACTTCCGGTCCTTGCCACCCCAGTTCAAGATCAGGAAGAACATTGGAATCAATGTCAATTCCCAGAACACATAGAACATGAATAAGTCGAGCGACACGAACACACCAATCAAAGCGCCACCCATCAAAAGAAGGGTTGGGAAGTACGTTGCACCGTTTTTCTCGTGCCATGTGGCGATGATGGTCACTGGAAGCAAGAAGGTGGTCAACCAAACCATTGGGAACGACAACGCATCCAAACCAACGGTCCAGTGAATACCCAGTGCTGGGAACCATTCATACGAATCGTGGAAGGTGTAATTGTTGAACGCAACGCCATCGGTTGTGATGTCTGCAAACGAGTTGAAGAACATAGCAGTGGTGTAACCGAACAGCACCAACGAGAAGGCAAAACTGGCCATCCGGATTGGGTTGTCGAGTTTCTCATGCGCTGATTTCTTTGCGTTCGCAACGAATGCCAACAAAACAATACCTGCGACAACAGGGAAACCTACAAGCTGCATCGAAATCCAATCAGTACCTGGCTCGAACAATCAAGCCACCCCCCAAACAAGCATGAAGATCGCAAGCATACCAACCGCCACCATGAGGATGTAATCACGGGCAGAGCCGGTTGTGAGCGAGCGAACGACTTCGGAAATCGATTGCGAACCAGATTCAATGGTCTTGATGGTTCCATCAATGACATCCGAATCTGCGTCAGCAGCCTTTGTTGAAAATCCTGCTACGATTTTGAGCATGGCCATGTCGTAGTAATGGTCGATGTACAGTCGGTTTTGCAATGCGACTGCGAGGGTTGATTCAGCAAAAGCACTGTTGTCAAAGTTGAACCGAGCCTTGACCCACGAGTTGAGGCGGATGACTGGCATCATCCAAGGCTTAGCGGATTCGCCTTCTTCCAAATCGCCACCATAGAGGGCCATAGCGAGACCGGGGCCTGCGACAGCACCGAGGGCGATGGCAATGTAGGTGAGGATGAAGAAGTAAGAATCTTCATTGGCAAAAGCGTGTTCCATCTCGTAGATGATTCCCTCAACAAGCGACTTCTCCGACATGAAAGCATAGTTTTCATCGGGCGCCCAATGGGTGAAGCCCATGCCTGCAAAGAACACTGAGGATAGGCTGACGAACGTGAGGAGGAACAGTGGAATCTTGATCCATGTGTTGGTTGGACCGACGTGAGCTGCAACCTCGTTGTTTGGCTTGCCTGCGAAGGTTTTGAGCCACATTCGGGACATGTAGAACCCGGTCATTCCAGCACCGATCAGCACGCACATTGCAGGCAAGAGGAACTTAGGGTCGTCTTGAGCAACTCGCCATGCATTGGCGATGATGCCTTCCTTGGACCAGAATCCGCCAATCAATGGAAGACCCATGATGGAAGCGGAACCAACAAGCATTGCAGTTGCCGTGATTGGCATCTTTGAAGCAAGGCCGCCCATGTTCTCCATGGATTGAGCGTCAAAGTGGTCATCATGGTGATCATCACCGTGATCGTCACCATGGTCATCGTGGTGATGCAAATGGTGGTGGGCGTGATGCACTTCGTGAATCACTGAACCACTGGCCATGAACAGCATTCCTTTGGCCATGGCGTGGTTGAACAAATGGAACAAAGCAGCACCGAAAGCAACGATTACGATGTAATGGTCCTTGTCATTGTGATGCCAATCAAGTGTGTTCGCAAGGTAAAGCGCACATCCAAGTCCTGTGAAGATGTAGGCAAGCTGACTCATTGTTGAATACGCCAAGACCTTCTTGAGGTCCATTTGGACAAAGGCGATGGCTGCTGCCATCACGGCGGTAATACCGCCGACAACGGCGATGATGTAGGCCAGGTCAGCAAGGTCGCCGTGGAGCGCTTCTGCTCCGAAGAATGGGAACATACGAGCCACGAGGTACAATCCAGCGTTGACCATGGTTGCTGCGTGAATGAGGGCAGAAACTGGTGTTGGACCTTCCATAGCGTCCGGCAACCAGACGTGAAGTGGGAATTGAGCCGATTTACCAACTGCGCCGATGAACATGAGGCCAAGCGCCCATTGGAGGGTGCCAGCAGAGTGTTCTGCGACGTGCTCGATGTTTGCCGAATCAAACACGACGGTGTAATCAAGTGAACCGAAGAGATCCCAAAGCATGACCAAACCAATCATGAGGAACACATCACCGATGCGGGTGGTGAGGAACGCCTTCTTGGCAGCGTAGGCTGCACTTGGGCGCTCGTAGTAGAATCCGATGAGAAGGTAGGAACAAAGACCCATAATCTCCCAGAAGATGAACAACCAGAGGAACGAGTCTGCAAGGACCATACCGAGCATACCAGAGCAGAACAAGACGAATTCAGCATAGAACCGGTGGTTTCGGTTGTCGTTGATTGGGTCGGTGTTCATGTAACCGATGCTGAAGGTGTTGATCAGCAAGCAGAGGAAGGCTGCGACGAACAAGAGCATTACAGTGATGTGATCGACGTAGATGCCAAAACCAAACTTATCGGTGCTGACACCGGCTGAAGTGCCGTCCCAGACGCCAGAGGTGAACCAGTGGAACACTGAGTCGTGGCCTGCTTGCACTGAACCGATGAAATCGGCGATTAACAACAAAGAAAGCACGAGCACTGCGCTCATGACACCAAGGGCGATGATGCCCCCTTCTTTGACTGCGTTTTTCCAAGTTGGGTTTCCGTTGAACACCTTACCAAGGAAGAGAATGACCGCAAAGGCAATCATCGGCAAAAGCACGATGAGGGGTGCCAATTCGGTAACATGAGGTGCTGCGATATCTGTAACTTCTGAACCTGCCATGATCTCACCTCAGTTCTTCAGGACATCCACATCGTCCAATGATATCGTGTCGTGTTGACCATACATAGCGAGGAAAATTGCCAATCCAATGGCAACTTCACTGGCCGCAATGGCAATAGCAAAAATGGTGTAAACCCATCCGGTGGTATCACCGTGATGGACGGCTGCTGCTGCAAACTGCATGTTTGCGGCGTTGAGCATCAATTCGATGCACATCAAGACGATGATGGCGTTCTTTCGAGTGAAAGCACCACCAAGTCCAATGACGAACATGAGGGCTGAAAGAGCGGATACCAATGCTGGATCGATCATTCTTCTTCACCTCCAAATTCCCACAAGAGATTCTCCATCCGCTCGTCGCGAACAAGGTATGCTGCACCAATCATGGCCATCGACATCAGCACACCGAGGATGAGCAATGGAAGCGCCCAATCGGTAAGCAATGCATCAGCGAGACCGCTGGTGGTTGGCTCGTCTTCGCTTGCATCGGCCCAAACAGCGTCAGCGCTGAGCACGGAAACAAGGATCATGCCAAGGGCGAGCAAGCCCATACGAGTTGCGAGGGAGAGCACCTTCATTCGAAGTCCTCCTCAAGGATTTGACGGCGTGTGAGCATGATACCAAACAGCACCACCAATCCGACACTTGCCAGGTAGACAAGGATTTGAATGGCGGCCAGGAATTCTGCACCCAAGAGGATGAAGATGCCTGAAACAGCCATGAAACTGAAGATCAGTGAAAGCATCGAGTGTGCGACACGTTGAGCGAGAATGAGCCCGAGCGCTCCTCCCAGTGCAATGGTTGCAAAGAGGAAAAACACGCCAAGTTCAGCTGCAGATGCAACGTCCACCTCAAGCACTCTCCTCTGAAGCAGCCTTTGCTGCCTTAGCAGCCTTCTTGGCCCGCTTGTCGCGTTCCTTGTTGGCCCGCTTAGCAAGTTCAGTGTCAACCGCTTCTTGGTGAACATTTGGCAGCACTCGAGTTCGACTGGCGTCGAACCACAGTTCTTGTCGAGTGAATCCGGACATTCCGTCGTACTCATTGGTCATGAAGAAGGAAGTAAAGCCACACGATTCCATGCAAAGTCCACAGAACATGCACCGTCCCAAGTCGATTCGACCTGAAACAATTTGATCATCGGCAACACGAAGTTCGCTTTGTTCGACTTCGACTTCTTCGCCGGAGTCGTTCCAACGAACGGTCGCTGTGTTGCCAGTCAAGTCGAGCACTTCAGCGAACCGCCACTCGTTTGGTGTGTCGGTGTGGGCTGTTGCAAGGTTGAAATCTTCGAGGGTTGCAGCAATTTCTGGCTGGAGCATGGCAGCGTGGCCACCGACCTCAAGTTCTGCTCCAAGTCCTTCGTGTTCGCCTTCTGCGTTGTCGAGGACGTCGACACGCAACTCAGTGGTCATGTGAAGGCAGTCGTTCGGGCAGATGTTGACACACATCTTACATGCAGTGCATGTTTCCCAAATCACACCGATTCGGCCGTTGTAGTTCCCAGGAACGAAGAGCCAAGGTTCCATTTCCTCGAGGCGCTCATACGGGTATTGAACCGTTTGTGGCTTCCATAGCGTTGGGAACAAGTCAGATGTAACTCGGTCTGGTGCGAATTGCTGATTGCTGATGTCGTTGAATTCCGAAGTCTTGGCAGCGCGGGTTTTGTCACCATCGCTGAGGAATTCAGGGTGCTCTGTGTTGTGATACCCCATGGCCAAGCGCTTTCCAAAGATCTTACCAAAGAATGGGAAGGTTCGGAGCGCCGTGATCAGTGTAATCTTGAACGGGTACCAGAATAGGTTTCTGAAATTAGGTCGTGCGTTTGGGTGCATTGGCATTCTAAATCACCTCAGTCCTTTCCCGGAGTGTGCGTTCCCGCGGGCTGTAATGTGTACACGTGGTACATACGATCTGGAGCAGCGTCTTTGTCTTCATCGTTCAACAGGAGGAAGAAGACACCCAACCACAAGAGCGTGGTTAAGAGTGGCAAGAGCAATGGGATTTCAAGGCCTGGAATCATCCAAGCATTGCCGCCAGCAGCGGTGTCCTTCATGCCCGCTGGGTCGAACAAGAACAAGCGGTAGAGCGTTGAGAGCACCACTTGAAGCACGGAAAGCGGCAAGAGCATGCGCCATCCGAATTCGAGAATTTGATCGGTGCGGATTCGAGCGAGGGAGAAACGAGCCCAGACGAACACGACCAAGAACACGAGCCATGACTTGAGAAGCACCACGATGGCGCCCGGAATCAAGACGTATGCATCACCAAGCAGTGGGATTTGGCTGATGGTGCCTTGGAAAGGCAAGTGCCATCCTGCTAGGAAGAAGTGAGTGAACAAGAAACACGCAGCGTAGGTTCGAATGTATTCTGCCATGAACAGCATACCGAATCGCATGCCGCCGTATTCAGTCCACCATCCTTCGACGAGTTCGGCTTCTGCTTCAGGCATGTCGAATGGAACACGTTCGACTTCTGCAATCATGGTCACCAAGAAGAGAGCCGCACCAAGGGGCATCAAGAACAAGTTCCAAGCCCCAGCGCTGTGCTGGAAGTGGATGCTTTCGATGATGTTGAATGTTCCAGAAAGAACCGCAACGGAAAGCAAGGTCAGCAGCAAAGGAATCTCGTATGCTGTGAGTTGTGCAGCGGATCGAATGCCACCGATGAGGGTGTACTTGTTGTTCGAAGACCAACCTGCGAAGAACACACCAATTGGTGCGATACCGAAGATAGCGATTGCGTACAGAATCGAGAGGTCGGGGTTTGTGGCGTAAATGCCGCTTGAAAGTGGAATGATTCCGAGGATCAAGAGCGTGGATGAAACGATGAGGAAAGGTGACACCTCGAAAATGAGTTTGTCAGCACGGCGTGGGACCATGTGTTCCTTGAGCAGGAACTTCATTCCGTCAGCGACGTTTTGGAAGAACCCGGGGAAGATGGAGTAGCCCATCCACGAACGGTTGTTGACACGGTCAACGGTTGCGAAGTTTTCGTCACGGTTGCCGAACTTCTTGTTGAGCCAGCGGTTGACAGCACCGACGGGTACACCTGCACCGAACGGCAGCATGTTCCACCATTCACCTGCGGTGACGCCGTTTTCTCCAACCCAAAGGGATCGAAGCGCGGTGGTTGCACCACGGCGGTCGTTCATTCGAGCGACCGCTTTTCGCTCAATCCATAGGATGGCGAATTGGCTGAAGAACAGCATGAGGAACACGATGTTCACAACAGCGAATGTCCCTGCTGCAAAGGCAATGGAGCCTGCGCTTTCCTCGAGGGGTGTTCCTTCGAGGGAGGAAATCACGAGGTCGCGAACTGGGCTGTCCTCGCCCAAGAAGATGCTTCGTAGGTCGTAGATGTCATCCATAACAATCACCTCAACGGTCGGTTTCTCCAATGCACGGGTCAAAGCTACCCATGATGGCAGGGATATCTGCAATCTTGTAGCCGATCATCGTCTTGGCGACGAATGGGATGGTGATGAACATCGGTGAGCGGATGGACAAACGGTACGGGTTCTTTCCACGACCGTCACCGCCGCCTTGAATGTAGAACTGGGATGCACCTCGGGTGCACTCATAGTTGCTGAACCCAGTCGCACCTTCAGGAGCACGGGTTGGAGCCTTGGTGTAAATCATCTCATCACCGGAAGCGTAGTTTGTGTTCATGCCACCAGGAATCTTGTTGAGTGCGTCAAGAATCATGCTGCACGATTGGCGCATTTCTTCCATTCGAACACGGTATCGGTCGTAACAGTCAGCACCCTTCACGGATGTTGGCTTTTCAACGGCTGGCTCCCAATCGATTTCATCGTAGACAGAGTATGGGTGAGCCCAGCGAACGTCGTAGTTGACGCCTGCTGCTCGAACGTTTGGACCCGAAACACCGGCGTT
>JAQXFM010000243.1 GCA_029250305.1 Candidatus Poseidoniaceae archaeon
GGGTGATTATTCTCCTCCAAGTCACTGCAGTGTGCGCCATTCTTGTTCATGACCTCGTCATTGACCTTGAACGCACATGGGTGGATACCCTTCTCACCGTTGGCATCACAATCGTCGGAGGCACACTCTCCGCTGGTGGTTCGAATGCGATCAACATGTGGTATGATGCTGACATTGATCCGTTGATGAGGCGGACCAAAAACCGCCCGATTCCTCAAGGTCATATTTCAGGAGGGGGGGCGCTTCTCTTCGGTCTCATTATCGCTGTGGCCGGTTCCTCGCTTTTCTTCTTGGTAAGCTGGAAAGCCGCTTTTTGGTCGTTCTTTTCGGTTTTCTTTTACGTCCTTATCTATTCGATGTGGTTGAAGCGTCGCACACCGCAAAACATCGTCATCGGTGGGATTGCTGGCTCAACCCCCCCGCTTATTGGATGGGCGGCAGCAGCAGGTGATTCAATTTTAGAATCGGTCAATCCAATGGCTCTTGGTTCACCTGTTCCTTGGCTGTTCTTTGGCTTGATTTTCTTTTGGACTCCTCCCCATTTCTGGGCCTTGGCCCTATACCGCTCAGGTGAGTATGCCAAGGCAGAGGTCCCTATGATGAACGAGGTGAGGGGCCCGAAGCACACGGTTTTGCTCTCAAAGATCTACTGTGTGCTCTTACTCATGCTGTGCGGCATTCCGTTCTTCTGGCCAAACTCAGGTCTTCCTCTTCTCTGGGTGTTCGCTGCAGGTGGCCTCACGATTTGGTACGCGAAATCTGTTTGGGACATTGATCCGTTGGAAGAACTCGATGAAAACGGTCGAATGCCAATGGCTGCCAGATCGTTTTTCCGCTCGCTGTATTACCTCGGTTGGATGCACCTCGCCTTGGTTTTGGTGTGTGTGCCTCCTACCTCTTGGCTTGGTCCACTTGGTCCACTATGAGCCTTCAGTGACCCGTTTGTTCTCGATACGACCTCTACGCCCTCCACCGTCATGTTCATCACTGCTTCATTGGTCGGCGGCTTTGTCTGCGGCAGTCGCATAGCCTGGCCATTGCGCTGGATTGCTAATCCAGTGGTGTCTCACCTCGGGAGTTCGAATCTCCCCTGCCGCGCCATTTGTGACTTCAGTCAAAGAAATCGTCGAACTCATCGGCTGTGTTTTTGGCACCAGCTCTTCTGTTTCGTGCGGCCATGACTCGCTTCAACCGCTTTCGCTTTTGCAGGAGCAATGGAAGTGAGATGATTGAGATCACGAGCATTGCAATGGTTGCGATGCCAGTTGTAGTGAACTCGTCTTCCTGCATGTAATCATTGAGCGTCCCAAGCCATTCAATGCCGAGAGGCGGCTCTGGTTCAGGTTCAGGTTCAGGGATGAGGTGTTGGTAGTAGTTCCACCACTGATCTTCGATGATAACTCGCTCCACATTCGGAGATGGGTAATTGGCAACGGTCTGTTCATTCCCTACGTTGTCTATTGGTGCGAGAATGAAGTAGTAGGTTCTGAGCGGACGGATGTTCGAGTCTTCGATGCCAGAGGTGTTGTAGGTGCCTTGTTCACCGGGGGTTGAAGGCATGTTGGTTGCAATCGGGGACAAGAAACGGAGGTCGATGTCGACAGGCTTCTGTTCGATCATGTAGAGATTCCAATACAACTGGCCGTCCGCCTCTTCATCTGGCCACATCCATGTCAGGTTCACATCGTAACACATGTTCCAATCGTTGATGATTTTGTAGCACTCCGTATCGTTCGTGAATGTGGATGTGTGTTGGAAGTTTGTGATGCTTGAGACCGGAGGGACTGCATCGCCACAGAAAGCGGTTGCTTGGCCGTTATCATCGAGGCTGACGTTGATGTGTTCAAAATCGGGCTCGCCTTCTCGGTTGGCAGGCATGACGGCATACGATGCGCAATCGCCAGTTGCAAGTGCGACAGGGTCAGTCCATGTGTTCTCAGATGGGTGGATGGATGCGACGAGGGATTCTGCAGTCAATTCGTTCCAGATGAATTCATTGACACCATTGCTTGGATCTGGGAACAAAGTGCCGGCTTGTTGTATCACAAGAAGTTTGTAGATGTTCCATCCACCGACATAGGGGTTGGTTTCATCACCAGATGCTGTCCAGTTGAGTTGCAATTGCCCACCTTCGAGTTGGGTGCTTGAGATTGGTCCTGCGCTGAGGTTGACCGCTGGGGAGTCGCCGATGATGAGGATGACACCGTTGGTAATCAATCGGACATCAAAGGTTCCGTCTTCATTCGCTGTGTACTCGTCCAAGTAACTCCAGATGTACTCGTCCATGGTTGGGAGGTAGCGGACATCAACCGTTTCCAGTGGGATGTTTTCTGGCAACAACTCGCTCATGTTGAGTTGGATATCCATCCAATCCATGCCCACTTCTGCAGAATCGTCGACGGTTGATAGAATCTCGAAGGAGAGCAAAAGGAGGGGTTCTTTTCCTTCACCAATTCCGTATGATGTGCCAAGGATTGGAAGCGAGGACTCGAACTGTAAGTAAGCCGAAGACCGGGTGACAGCTTGTCCTGAGAACAAGTCGCCATTGTCGAGCGAGATGTAGTTGAAGACCGTAATATCTTCGTGGGCAGATTCGAGTTCACCAAAGTAATCGGTGACTCGGAGGGTGATGGTGTGATCTCCGAGGCCTAGGTCACTTCCTGAAACGTTCAATTCAGAACCGTATCCAACGTTGATGATTCCAGAAACCCACCATGAATAGTTGAGCGGGCCGGCAGCGGTTGAGGAGGTCCGTGCATTCATCAAAATGTACTCGCCTGTGGTGTAGGTGCCTGTTGAACTCGTTTGGTCGATGTTGGCGTTGATTGATCCGGCTACGAGGTCGGCTATTTCAGACAAGGCATTGTTAGTGAACTTGCCTTCAGAACCTTCATCGTGAGTCGATGGCACTTGAATGGTAAGCGTTCGTCCGTCGCCAACGGTTGTGATGTCGAAGGTGCATGTTCGGGACTCTCCCGGGCTGAATACTGTCAGCACGCATGTTGTTTCGTATTCCACTTCCCCGATAGGGTCGTAAACTTGGAAAGCCACCGATACCATGTCAATCGTCATGTTGCCAACGTTGGCGATGGTGGCCGTCACCATCTCATCGCCGAAGTAGTAGTCCTGAGAGGTGGGGTCGTGAGAAGGAAGCATCGATGTGGCTTGCAAATCGATGGTGTCATCGAAGACAACGGATGTGGATGTGAGATCGTTGCTTGAATCAAGGTCGCCGTACGGTGTGCCTGTGCTGTTGAAGAGGCCCCATGTGAGTATGAAGTGTCCTTGGTTCACGCTGCTCAAAGCTGGTAAGGCTCGGGTGAATGCAGACTCACCACCCCAAGATGGAAGGTTGCTGACGACTGTATAGGCCTCATCGATGAGGATTGGAGGATTCTCGAGGTTGTGCAGTTGCCAGCCGAGGGTTGCCTCAAGATTGCAAGTTCCACATGCATTGACTACGCCTTTTGCGTCGATTGTGTAATCTGTGTTTGAGTTAAGGACTGTTTGTCCGTCGTAGGTGGCGACGCCTTCGAGATCATCCAAGGGGTTGTATGCTTCGTTTACACTTACATCAACATACGATCGAGTGAGGTTAATGGTGAGGACTAACATGTCATCACTGGTGTCTTGGTCGTTCAATGTGAACGCATAGACAATGGTGAAGGTGCCTTCATCGCCAGAAGGGTTCCATGCGGAATCGGCGGTAACATTCACAACGTTGCCGGGATAAATGGTTGTACTTGTGAACGAACCGGAGGCATCCGGTGATGATTTGCAGATGGGCCCGGTCATGACGCCTTCACACGCATACCACTTGAGCGCACGGTTGGTGCTGGTCCCGAGGCCTTGATTTTCAAGTGTGGCTGTGAACTCAATCGGGGTCCACGATGATGCCCACGTGTCGGGGGTTGGATGTTGCGACTCCAGAAGAGCGAGATCGCCAGATTCGGCGGCTGATGCTGCGGGGATTGTTAGCAATCCTGTAAAAGAGGCCAACAGGAGCACGGCCACCATTGAGAGAGAGCCTGTTTTTTGGCCGCCTTGAGGTCGCGTCCGGTTCGACATTGACTTATGCCTCGCAGGGGGGATTCAAAGACTCATCGCCCCCGAAGGGGGCTGTGACCCCTGAATTTGACATTCCCTACCCACTCCATCCGGCAACCTCTTGAAGCGCCGAACACCACCGACATTCATGCGCAGGAGGCAGGTTCGTTCGCTTGAACGGGATGAAACCGCTCTGACCGCCGTGATTGAATTCTTGTCGGCATTTGCGCTGTTCTTGATGATTCTCACCGCCTTTTTGGCGCTCGCTCAACTCCAGATGGGTTCCAATGACCCAGCCGTTGACCGATTGGACCGTTCTGCGGTGCAAGGTCTTGACCGCCTCACATCGGACGGGGGCTGGTTTGTTCCTGGCAACGAATCGGCAATGGATTATGCCAACGCCACCGCAGATTGGCACCTTCAAGATGCGGAATCCCTCGATCAAGGGCGTGTCCAAGCCGGTCTCGTCGTCGATGGGGCGTTGAGCATGGCAAAGATCAACGCCATTCAAAACATCACTGAAGGGGATCTCATCGATGGACTTGGGCTCGACGAGGGTTTTTCCATTCATCTTTCAATCGAAGTGATTGCAAGCAACGCCAGCAGCCGGGTCGGCGCAATTTTGTTTGACAGTGGTACGGAACGTCGCACTGCTTCCGCCTCTTCAACAGCAAATCGACAATTCATCCAAGAAGGTGAAACTTGGCAAGTTGTCCTGGAAGTTCACCGTGGCGGACGCCTCAACAATGACCTCCACCTTACTGAGGTGATGGCCCGCCCTGCAAGCGGTGGGCCCGAGTGGATTGAAATCTATAATCCGAATGACTTCGCCATTGCACTGCGCGGTTGGTCACTGAATCACACCGGCTCCACAATCAGCTCAGATTATTTATTCAAATCCGGTGTGATTGCCGGGAAAACAACCCTCCTTCTTACTGGTGACGCAACCTCTCAAGCGACAGGAAACGCATCCCAAGTCATTGACCTTGGGATCCAAGGTTTCCTTGGCGTTGGCATGTTCAACGGCCTCGAAGACGGTACTGGGGAACTAAGACTTCGATACACTCAGTTGGACGAAGCACGACCTTATGATGTGTCCAAGGCCCTGTGGGGTGGCGATACTCAATTGTTCATGATTGTAGGCCAATCGCTGGCTTGGGATGGAAATTCGAGCGCAATTACCTCTTGGTTCGTCGAAGATACGCCAACACCAGGCGATGCTTGATGACGTTGTTTGATTCATTCCCCAATCGGTGGCTCCATTGCTCCGGGGGCGATTGCTTGATGAACCCGGCCCGATTGGTTGAGCATGTTTCCCATGCAGCCAGCCGCAGTTTACACCCGAGACCGATGCGTCACTGGTATACACGGTTTGGATGAAATTCTGCGCGGTGGTATCCCATACGGCTCTACGGTGCTTGCTGCAGGTACGTGTGGTTCCGGAAAGACCACGCTGGGTATGGAATTCTTGGTTCGAGGTGCACTTGCTGGCGAAGCGTGCGCTCACTTTACGGCGACTGAGCCTTCGGTAAAACTTCTTGAAAACATCCGCCAATACGCCTTTTTCGACATGAACATGGTTGATTCTGGGCTGATCAATGTCTTCGATATGGACGTTCTTTATTCATGGCTCGGTCTTGAGAAGGCGTCGTTCGAACTCGACGACGTCCACGCTCTCATCAAGGCCATTGTGGACATTGTCAACACCATCGGTGTGACACGCTTGGTCATCGATTCGGTGACCACTCTCTGTTACAAAATTAAGTCTGAGCAGTTGATTCGAGACTTCCTGTTTACGCTCGGTAAGAAACTCGCAACCCTCGGTTGCACAACCATCCTCATTTCGGAGATTACCTCCGCAACTGAAAATGCGCACTGGTCTTCCTTTGGTGTTGAAGAAGCAATCGCTGATGGCATCATTGTCATGGGTGACGTTGAGCGAATGGGCCACCTGCTTCGCTTCTTACAAGTGGTCAAGATGCGTGGTACACATCACAGCCGAGCAAAACACGCCATCGAACTCACACCCCTTGGCGTCATGTTGACGCCGATGCTGAAGTGGGGCGCACAGAGCGACAAAACAGCTCGTTGGGGGTCATGATGATGTTCGAATTAGATCAGAGAATTGCAGAACAACTCACCGAAGTGGCTCTGAACAGCGCTGTTCAAGTCCGATGTGGGAACTCAAACGCATTTATGGTCACAGCAAGTACCATTATTCCACTTATGCAGATGTTCGAGATGGGTGGCGTCTACATCAGCGCAAATCGAGGCGCTGTGGAAATCATTCAAGCGTTCGAGTCAATCGGCATGGACGTCTCCAACATCCAATTCATCGATCTCGTGTCCTCGGGGATTTTGGGCGGTACCGATGTACCTTATTCCAACATCCACTTTGTAGACAGCCCAATCATGCTTGAATCAGTCTTGCTTCGAACGCTTTACATTCTGCGCACAACGACTTCAGCGCGCAACTTCGTGTTCCTCGACAGCGTTAATGCCCTCGCAATCTACAACGAAGACCGCATTTTGGCGGAATACCTTCACATCTTCATCAACACCTTCCGCCAGCGAGAAATCCTCTCGGTTGTGCTCAATGTGCCAGACCAAACCCCTCCATTGGTGCTATCGAACTTAGATTTGTACTGCACTGACTTAATCGATCGAGGTCAGGTCGTTATCCACTGAGGTGAACAGGCATGGCACGAAAGTTTGATTTTGATCCCGAGGATGAGGAGTTCTTCAGCAAGGTTGGTTCTTTCGGCGTGCCAAAGTTCGACAATGAAATGCGTGGAGGCATCCCTCGTGGATTTACCCTTATTGCGTTCACAGATACTGGTTCTGGAAGTGAATTGTTTGCAAAGCAGTTCACCTCGCCTGCAGAAGAGTCAGAAAACACCCTCTACATTTCCACAAACGAAGGACAGGCAGAGATTGTCCGGATTTTTCAGAAGTACAGTTGGCCAATGGACATCAACGTGCGAACGATCGGTGAAGAATACAATTCAACAGTCTTAGAACGTGAACTTCTTGCAAGCCGCTATCGACTTGAAGGCTTCCAACTCGCTG
>JAQXFM010000244.1 GCA_029250305.1 Candidatus Poseidoniaceae archaeon
ACCCTTGAACACTTAGGGAACCATCATAGGTTAGGTGTGCCGGCCAACACCTACCCATTGGGTAGGTGCTGTTATGCTACAATTGCAAGGAAAGACCGCCTTTGTCTTCGGCGTCGCCAGTGAAGACTCGATTGCTTGGGCTATTTGTCAACAATTAGCGGCTGCAGGTGTCACGCTTTACCTCGGTTATCAGAAGCGTTTCATGAGCCGTATTTTCCAACTTAAGGACAAGTTGCCACAGATCGGTGGTTTCTATCCACTGGATGTGGCTGAGGATGCCACAACTGCGGAATTTTTCACTGCTTTTGCCGCAGAACATCCTGGACTCAAGGCGGACATCATGATTCACGCCATCGGTTTTGCTCCACGAAGTTGCTTTGATCGACCGATTCTCTTTGTCGAAGACCAAGACATCAACACAGCCATGACAATTTCAGCAAATTCACTCCAACGCTGTTTGAAGCACGCACTTCCATACCTCAACCCCGGTTCTTCAACCGTGACGCTTACCTACGCTGCATCAACTCGCTTTGTGCCCAATTACGGCATCATGTCGATGGCGAAAGCGGCCCTTGAGTGCTGGACGCGTGAATTGGCATGTCACTTGGGGCCAGAAGGTCACAGGGTGAACGCCATTTCCTCAGGACCCATTCGAACCATCGCAGCAGGCGGTATTCCCGGTTTCGATAAAATTCTCGACCACGTCGAAGCAAACGCTCCTTTGCGACGAAACGTCAACCAAACCGATGTGGCTGGTGCCACGCTGTGGCTTGCCAGTCCGCTTGCCAGCGGCGTCACAGGACAATGCATCTACGTTGATGGTGGCTATTCAATCACCATGGTGCCGCAGAGCATCATGGAGCAATGAGGTGAGAACATGACAATCAAGACAGCTGACGGGAAACCTTGCGAAGGTTTGGACCAAGGTCCATTCGAACCGATTGCGGTCATTGGATTGGCTGCTTTGATGCCAGATGCACCCAGCATAGACGCCTTTTGGCAGAACATCATCGACTCGAAAGTCAGCATCCGTGACATACAAGAAGGCCGCTGGCCAGGTCCAATCAGCCATTTCTACCGCAAAGGCGGGCCCGGCCAAAGTCAAGAAGGATTTACTTATTCAAAAATCGGGGCCCTCGTTGAAGGCTTTGAGTTCGATTGGCGCCGATGGCGCCAACCTCCGGGCACGCTGCCTCAAATCGATCCATGTCAGCTTTGGGCAGTTGCAGTCGCCGCAGACGCAATTGAACAAGCGGGCTATGATGGTGAATCCAAAGACATTGACCGTACGAGGTGCGGCGTGGTGTTCGCCAACGCTCTTGGCGGCGAAAACCGAAACCTGTCCAACATCCGTGTGTGGTCCAATCATACATCTGAAGTGGCAAAGAAGCACGGCCTGCCTGCAGGCAGCCTCGAGGCCTTTACCAACGAATTAGTCGATGGTGCTCCTCGGATTGATGAAGATACAATGCCCGGAGAATTGGCCAACGTGGTGTCGGGACGTGTCGCAAATTTACTTGATCTGCAAGGGCCAAACCATGCAATGGATGCTGCTTGTGCATCCTCGATGGCAGCGGTTTTGGACGCGTGTCGCCTGCTTCAAACTCGCCAAGTCGACCTCATGCTCGCTGGAGCTACCGACCGTACGATGGATCCTGCAACCTTCTCCAAATTCAGCGCCATTGGCGCATTATCCCCAACCCATTCAACACCTTTCGATGCAAAGGCCAATGGATTCGTAATGGGCGAGGGCGCTGGCGTGCTGTTGCTCAAGCGATTGAGCGACGCCATCAACGATGGTGATGAAGTTCATGCTGTGATTCGTGGTATTGGTGGCTCATCGGATGGCCGAGGGAAAGGCATCACTGCCCCGTCTCAACGCGGTCAGGTTCAGGCGATTGCCCGTGCGTACAACCAGGCTGGTTACCCGGCCAGCACAGTGGAATTGGTCGAAGCACACGGAACATCAACAAAGGTCGGTGATGCGACTGAACTTTCGACGCTCTCCCTGCTTTGGAACGATTTGCCACACGGCGACCATGTCGCAGTCGGCTCAATCAAATCTCAAATAGGTCACTTGAAGGCTGCAGCA
>JAQXFM010000249.1 GCA_029250305.1 Candidatus Poseidoniaceae archaeon
CATCGTGGGATGAAGGTTCTGATGATTCAGTCATCATCCAGACCACCAATCGCCCAAAAATACAACCTCTTCAACGGGAAAAACCAACCCAGCCTTCCGACAAAGATTGGGAAAGTTGGGATGAATTGTAGGTGAATGCATGTTTGAATCAATCATCAGGGTTGTCTTTGGCGTCATCTCAGTCGCCCTCCTCATTGGCGCTTTCGTCGGATCTGAAGGGTTTGAAGACAGTGCTTCTGAAACTGCAATGCTCCCACCATGCAGCGTAGACGAGGGGTTGCCTTTCATCGATGACGATGAAGTCACGTGTTATTGGGGGATGTCAGAAGAAATCCTTGAACTCCCAAGTGAAATTGATTTGGCTGAAGTTTTAGTTTCCGTGCAGTGGGAAAAGAACAACGTGTGGATTGGCATTGCTGAAGCATCTGAAGCGTCAAAGTGCACGCAGAAAGACGGTTACTATGAATGCGAAAAATTTGCGATCGACCTTGTTGCCGGTGGTGAAGCATCGGATGGAGGGTTCTTGTGGAACGCCACGAGTGGGGATTATAGATTTGTGGCGGGCGGTGATGATGTCCAATCATTGCAACAATTCGAGGTCGAATGGAAATACGAAGCAACGCTCCCTAAGTCCACAGCGTGGCCTTTGGTCGGGTTGGGAATCCTGTTTGCTATGTTCGCCGCACTCGGGCCGAAGCGCATGTGGGATTGGTTTTCAGACCTTCTTCTCGTGGTATAATCGGCGCCAGTGAATGGCCCCCTAGTCAAGATTCCAATGCCTATAATTGAGCGTGGCCTTCATATGGGGCCCCTGTCTAGGTAACCACAGGTTGAGCACTATGAGTGATTTGGAAACAGCCCTAAGCCTGCTTCAAAACAAACTACGTCGCCAGATTTTGGAACGGTTGGTGAGGGAGCCGCATTACCCAATGCAACTCGCGGATCTCCTCGGTGTGAGTCAGCAAGCCATCGTTAAGCATCTCAAGGAGTTAGAACGAGGGAATTTTGTCATGAAAATGAAAGTTCCAAGCGAAAAGGGCGGGCCACCTCGAACCATTTACAGCGTTCAACAATCAATGTCGCTGCGCATCGATCTCGGTCCTGACCTGTTTTCAGTCGAACAGCGCTCGTTGCCCGCAGGCGGACCAATGCGGCTTTCCAATCGCCTCCCAACGGGTGTTGAAAACGTTGTAAAAACCATCAGCGGAAGAAAGAAAATCTCCGTTGGTGAAGGCATCGCCCACATTCAACAGGTGACCGAAGTGCTCGAAGAGTTAGACAGAAAGCGAGATGCCCTCATCTCCTTGCATCAGCACATTCGAAGTCGGGTGTCGGCTGGTGTCGATTCTGACTTTGACCACTACGAACAACGGAGCGTCGTCCACACCCTCATCGATGCGCCAACCACACGGCTTGATTTGAGCGCCTTAGCCAATGAGTTTCACCTGGATCGGCCCCAACTCAACACCTTGGTCGACGAGGTCAAGCGGCGTCTTGAACAGCAACTTTCCGAGCGTGCAGGCCACATTGTAGCCAGCAGCCCTGACCGGGACTTGCGCTACTGGATTGGCAAGTGATGCCAACCAAGTCGGGCGGTCCTCGAATCAGTTGTCGTCCTTACCAAGCACCGAGATGAGCGAAGATTGCTCAGCAAGTCGCTTGTTGACATCATCACGGCGTCCCTTACCAACGAGGTAAACAACACCAAGCAGAGCGAAGGTCAACACAATCACTGCGAATGGCAGAGCGGTCTTCCCAACAACTTCACCTGCAACGTCAAAGAATGGATTCTCTGATTGAAGTTCAGTGGAGACCTCTTTCACGTTGTCCCGTTCGCTGGTCTCAACGATTTCATTGAGTGGATCGACCACAACATAAACGCCATGGCTTCCTGCACTCACCGGGTAGAGAAGGTACAATTCAATCGACTTGGATTCTTCTGATGCATCAGGAGCAAGCAAAGCGCCGATGACTTGACGCATGACGATGCGGTCTTCTTCACAGCCGTTCTTCTTGATATCATTGAGCGTGTCAGCATCGCCAGCGCTTGGGTACTCACAAAGAATGATTTCGATGTCAGTTGCGTGGGTGTTTCCATTGTTTTCGAGCACAACACGGATTGGAATTGTTTCGCCAACCGCTGCTTGAGTGATGGAAGCCTTGACTTCAGTGATGTCCAAGTTTGGAGCTCGCAATCGGAGCGTGATGATGAACTCGTTTGTGTCAAGAGATTCGCCATCCCATGCAGGGGAATCATCGTGATCGCCACCGTCCAACATGTTGCCCATCTTGGAGACAACCTTGAGCCCGAGGTTTCGAGTGTCGAGTTTGGCTGATGGAGCAACTGTCACAATCGCCACCATTTGGTGGGTGCTGTAAGCCGCCATTTCTGGCATGTAGTAGCTGTCCATTGATTCCACGTAGATGCATTGGTCGTCGAGGGTGTCTGCGAAAACAACATCTGGATCCAATGGTGCATCTTCGTTTCCAGTCTGAACTGGAACTGACTCGATGATTTGGCAGGATTCCTCTGTTGTGAGATCCGTTCCGATTTGCTTGACCATTCGCCACTCAACGTTCCAGTCGCTAAGCGCGCCCATGCTCGGCAGTTCGGACCAAATCAGTGCTTCACCGTCTCGCTGGGAGGTGTGGTTGTCCAACCGAGCCCAATCTGGAACGTTTCCGTTGTTGGTAATGTTCACTTCAAAGCGAACAATTCGGCCAGGTGCGGAGGTCTTGACAGCGTTGTCGACAGTTTCGTCCATCGAAATTTGCATGTCATAGAATTCTTGAACGTAGACAGAGATTTGCTGCGTGAAGCGCAGGCGGGTCAATCGACCACTTGCGTCTGGGTAGGATTCTTCTGAGTAGGTTTGGAAGACCACCGTGTAGATGCCTGCTTCAACTTGGTCAGGGACGTTGATTTGAACATCGAACTCTTGTTGAGTGTCGCGGGCCAATTCAAGCAAATTCTCACGAGGAACTTCAATGTCCCAAATCACGTCAACGCCTGCTGGGTCGGTGACCCGTGCGAGGCGGTAGTCGAATCGGTCAGGTCCGTTTCCATAGTTGGTCACAGTGGTTGGCAGCACGAGTTCTTGGCCAGGGTTCACTGCTACGACATCTTGTCCGTTCAAGGTCATCATGTCATCCTCGCTGATTTCGGCCTCAGCCCCGAGTGAATACACGTGATTCACATTGGTGGAGAGGATCTTCGAAGCTGAAATCCGTGGATAACCATCGAGATATGCTTTGAGAACAACAGCTGGTCCGAGCCCTGCGGAAGCAAGGGTTGGAGCACAGACTTCAACGCCGACTTCGTAGGTGACGTAGTCATCTCCGTTCGGAATGTTCCATGCACGAGGTGTTTCCATTGGGACGCTGTTTCCGCCTGGAGCGTTGGAGAAGTCGAGGTTG
>JAQXFM010000259.1 GCA_029250305.1 Candidatus Poseidoniaceae archaeon
CCTTCCGAAGGCAAGGTCAAGAAGTTGAACGACTTGCTTTGAACACATACTGGAGGAGTCGGAATGGATATTGAAGCCATCCTTCAACCACACACAGAACAATGCCCCCGCATCCAAGAACTGGACGAGGCTCAAAAAGCACGCCTTGCAATGATGGTGGGCAGTGTGGATGAGACTGTTGGAATCAACCACCTCGTGGATTGCTTGGCCGATGGAACAAGCCTCGGTGGCGATGGAACGATTCGCTGCTATGTGGGTTTTGAACCATCTGGAAAGGCGCACATTGGATGGAAGGTGCTTTCGCTCCAACTTCGAAGAATGTTAGATGCAGACGCAAACGTCTTGATTTTCTTAGCAGACTGGCACGCATGGGTCAACGACAAGTACAACGGCGTGATGGCAGACATACAAACAACAGCGACCTACATGGAAGAGACTTTCCGAGCGCTCTTGGGCCACCCCGAGGAAGGAGATGGCCCCGGTCAACTTCGCTTTGTGTGGGCATCAACGCTGATGAATAATGGAGACTACTGGGCAAGGGTGCTGCGGTGCTCGAAGGGGGCGACACTGGCGATGGTACGCAAAACATTCACCATCATGGGCCGAGATGAAGCTTCTTCTGACCATGACCTCTCCAAATTTTACTACCCAGCCATGCAAGCAAGCGATATATTCGAACTCAAAATCGATGTAGCCCTTGGAGGCATGGACCAACGAAAGGCCCACATGTTCATGCGAGATGTTGCAACAAAGTGGGGATGGGCAAAAGCCACCTGCATCCACACACCGATCATTTCCTCACTCAAGGCAACAGGAAAGCGGATGGAAAGTTTCGACCACAAAATGAGCAAATCAGATCCATCCGGTGCGATTTTACTTCACGATGCAGAAAACATCCTTCGAAACAAGATGAAGAAGCATGCCTACCTGGACCCGGAAGACAACGATTCACCGGTCTACGAACTCGCAGAACACGTGGTGCTCCCTGAATGGGGCGAGATTGTGGTTACGCCAAACCCGAAATTCGGAGAGCCGTCGACGTGGACAGACCTTGCTGCATTCAAATCAGCGGTCAGCGATGGAACCCTTCACCCATTGGATGCGAAACTCGGGGTTGCTGCCGGCATCAGTCGAGGGCTCCAAGCGGTTGCTGACCATTTCGAAGCAAAACCTGAAACGCTTGACGCAGTGAACAAACTGCGCAAGTAATTCACTCTTCATGGAGGGAGAAGCCTTCCTCTACACTGTGAATGTCAAGCCGAAGAATCCGACGTGTGTCACGGATGTAATCCCGTGAAGGCAAATGATCAACGCCAATGAGGGCGTTCACAGTGATGCATTGACCAGGAGAAAACTGGTTGACGTATTCGTCGCTGACCACAGCGGTGATGGTCGGTACATCATCGGGTAGTTCCTCATCGTCGAGGCATGTTGGATCGAACAATTCGACATACTGAATGTCCTCGTAGTAATTACGCTCAAGGTCCATTCGGATGTTTCTTGGGTCGGGTAAATCCTCTCGCTTCGCACCTTCAAGAAGCAAGTCGAAGCCCCTTCTCAGGCACATCGGGCAGGCTTCGGCTTTGGTTCGCGCCCTTGCAAGTGCTTCCTTGATGGTCCACTCATGCGTGCATTCATTGCACGCGTAAGCAGAGCGTTTGAGCCAACCCATGGCGCGGCTTGTGCTGTGCACCACGGCATCGAAGCGCAAAAAGCGGGTCCTGTCGCGCATGCGAAGGTCGACCAAGTGGTAGCGGTGGAGTTCTGAGATCCCCACGATTCGGATGATTGGTCGAGGCTTTAGATTGTGATCTCGAAATTGTTCCTCTATGACAATTTGTCCAGAATGAAGGCATTTTTCCATGTCATTGAGGAAGGATTGCCCAAGCCCCATGTGACCCTCTAACAAAGACCACTGTAACTCGAAACCCCAAACATCTTCTTCGCTTGTTGCCAACGCTGCAAAGTCTGCTTTGCAGTTCTTTTGAAAGAAGGTGCGCCACGCTGCAAGGAGTTTTTGTTCTTCGGGGGTCGGTTCTGTTCCGTTCTTCTTCGACATGGAACTTGAGCCCTATTCCGACGGCTTTCAAACATTTCGCCTGACACATGGCTCTGGACACTTTTGAGTAGATTGGGCAGGGCTAAGGTTCATGAATCCCATTCATGTCGAGAGGAATGTCCCCTCTTTGAGGAGGAGCGTGTGCCCCATGTCAAACATCGTCGTTCTCGTTAAGCAAGTCCCAGACACCAACGCAAAAATTGTCGTATCTGGTGACAGAGTCGATTTGTCGGCCGTGAAGAAAGTCATGAGCCCATACGACGAATTTGCAGTTGAAACAGCCCTCAAGCACCGTGAAGCAAACGGTGGCGAAGTCACGGCACTCACCCTCGGTGGAGCTGGGGCTGACAAAGTTCTCAAGGACGCAAAGGCCATTGGTGTCGACCACATTGTTCGCATCGACACTGAGGACGAACACGATTCAAACGCTCTCCAATCCGCCCTTGCTACCGTCTTAACTGAGATCGGTGCTGAAGTGGTTTACTGTGGCAAGTCAGCAGCCGACACCGGTGCAGGTTCAACAGGACCAGGCATCGCTGAGCGCCTCGGATGGGCCTCAGTTTCCAATGTGATTTCAGTCGCTTTTGAAAATGGTTTGACCGTTGTTGCACCAAGTGAAGGTGGCAACGCCCGCATCTCCGTTCCACTCCCAGCGGTCGTTTCTTGCGACAAGGGTGACATGAAAGTTCGAAAGCCAAATGTGAAAGGAATCATGCAGGCTAAGAAAGCAAAAGTCGAAGTCAAAACTGTGGCAATGCAAGGCTCAACCGTTTCGGTCGTAGCCCATAGCATGCCACCTGCCAAGCCCGCCGGAAAATCATACGAAGGCGGCGCTGCTGCTGCCGAAGTCGCACGCTTGCTCAGAGATGAGGCAAACGTCATTTGAGGTGAACACCATGACAGACACAATTGTAATTGCTGAAATCGCAAAAGGAACCATACACGCCACAACCTCCGAACTCGTCACCGCTGCTGCTGCAATGGGAAGCGCACCAATCGTCATTGTGCCATGCACAGATGCATCGATCGCTGATGCTGCTGCGTCCATTCAGGGTGCGAGCAAAGTCATCGCCGCAAAATCAGATGCGTTCGCTCACTACGATGCTGCTGGCTGGGCCTCCGCACTCGACGCCATCGCTCCTGCAGGCACCATTCTCACCGCCGCAACCCCACAATCAAAGGACCTCGCTGCTCGCCTTGCAGCACGTCGCAACCTCTCGGTTGTACAAGACGTCGTGGCGATCAATGGAAACCAACTCACATCACCGGTGTACTCAGGAAAAGCCATGCAAACTGTGGCCCTATCAGGACCTGCTGTCGTCAGCGTTCGAGCGAATGTCTTCGATGCCGCTCCAAGCGGTGGCGCAAGTGAAGTCGCTGTTGTCGACACAACTGGCAACATGGCAACGGCTGTTCAAGAATTCATGGCCCGTGCCTCTCAACGCCTCGATGTTGCAGAAGCAAACATCATCATTTCTGGTGGCCGTGGAATGGGTTCCCCGGACAACTTCGTCCACTTGGAAGCAATTGCCGACACCATTGGCGCCGCAGTCGGCGCATCACGTGCAGCTGTTGACACATGGGAAGGAATCCCTCACTCCATGCAAGTTGGGCAGACTGGAAAGACGGTGAATCCGAACTTGTACATCGCTGTTGGAATCTCCGGAGCAATTCAACACCTTGCAGGCATGCGCTCATCAAAGTACATCGTGGCCATTAACAAGGATGCAGACGCTCCAATTTTCCAGCATGCTGATTACGGAATTGTAGGAACATGGGAGGATGCGCTACCAGTGCTCCAGTCCACGCTCTCCAGCATGATGGCGTGATCAGGCATACTTGCCTCGACCAAACGTCCCACCTGCACCAGCCCCTTCACCGACGAAGGGGTTCGTTCTTCGCTCATGGCCAATCGTGGTCAAAGGTCCGTGGCCCGGATACACGATTGTGTCGCCCTCGAGTGGCCATAATTGCGTGTGGATGGACGCCGCTAGAACTTCAAAATCGCCACCTGTTTCTGGCAAATCGGTTCGGCCAACGGATCCGGCGAACAAGGTATCACCCACAAACAAGTGGTTGGCACCGTTATCGACAAGCAGATTGAGGCAACATCCACCAAGCGTGTGGCCTGGTGTGTGAAGAACCTCGAAATCAAGTGCTCCGAAGGACATGGTGGTTAAAGGCACCAATCCTTCATCGGCAACAGCCGGCTCAGGGGCGTCAAAACCCCACCGCCGTGCGGAGGATTGCGCAAGGGTCTGCAAGTACGTATCATCCTCATGCAAGTACCATTTCACACGATAATGTTCGAGTAAATCCGGAATATGACCGCTGTGATCGAAGTGAGCGTGGGTGTTGACCAAAGCGATGACCGTTCGTTCTGGGATGTGTTGCTGTTCCGCTTCGCTCAGGTTTGAAGGCCCATTGGACCAATCCGGACCTCGCCCCCCAAACCGATCGATCCAATCGATGAGCCGACCTGGTTCACTGCCACCATCGATGATGACGGTGTCGCCTGTTGAACGGTCTGTCACCACTGAACATCGCATTTGGAGAGCGCCAACAAAGAAGCATTCAACCCACGGGTCGGTGATGGCCATGAAGATGCGAGGATGGACCCCTTCATCAGCCTAAGCCTTGGCCAAGGTCAATTGAATGGAATCGCTTGACCATCTTCCATCGGTGTCGCAAATTCTCAATTCAAAACGATGCACGCCTGCATCGAGGCGCACTTTGACTTGCGGTTGTGAAGCGATTTCTTTGCCTGTATCGTCAACCCAAGACCACATCACAATTCGATTTTGAACGTCTTCTGACCCAAGACCATCGAGCACAACCACTGCCGTTCCATCAGAATCACAGGTCACTGTTCTGTCCTCCCCTGCTCTTGGAACAGGTGCAATGGGAGCGACCACCGATTCATTCAACGCATCGAACAAATCTTCGTCTGGTAGCAATGCCATGTTCGAGAGTTCGTCATTCATTGCCTCAAGCAAACCTTCAGCATCAACATTCAGCGTCCCCATATCTGCAGTGGCATCATCAAGTTCGTCCCCAAGATCACCAAGAGCATCTTGAAGCGATTCAATGGAAGCTCCGACCGATTCCCCCATCATAGCCCGTTCTTCTTCGGTGAGGAGACTCTCCACTGAATCATCGACTCTATAGATTTCTTCAGCAGAGAGTTGCGGCTCATTCGAACCCTTTTGAAACCACTCTGTGAGTTCGGTTGCATCGACTTCGAGAAGGGCCTCGTCGAGGCGAAGGTACCCAATTGGCTCGGGATCGGTCCAGTCGTTTTGATCATCGCCAGCAAAGAAGCACACTTTGCCATTATGTGATGCAAGGATCTGGGTCGGCATGCCTTGATGCTCTATTTTCCACAAGCCTTCACCGGCTCGATGACCAAAGAGGTAAAACCATGAGGAGACAATTAAATCTGCACCGCTGATAACAAGTCCTTGAATCGCATAATTTGTTCTCAATATTTCTTCAAAAAGGCCATTCGAGAATTTCGAAACCAAGCCATCATCAAAGCCGCAGACAACGCCTGTTGCGCCAGGTGTGCAGTGAGTGAGCCGGGTTTTCAAATCAGTTCGGTGAATCAACTCAAATGTTCGAAGGCACCAAACTTCCATCTCCAGTGCTTCTTCTTCGCCATCGACGAGGGCATAGCCTTCCCTTCCGAGAACAAGGTGGCCATCAGCATCAGTCCCCAGTGCGGTGATCGATTCACCAACATCCCCTCGAATGGGGCGTCGCCAAATAACTGAATTCTTACGGATTGCTTGCACGGTGCCATCTTCGCAAGCTAAAACGAGGGTTTCATCAATGAAACATGCTTTGAGTACGCCGTCGACAGAAGGTGCATGCTCTACGTTTGCTCCGTCATATCCAATCAGGTGAAGGCGGCCTAATGCATCGACCACAGCCATGTGTCCTGAACCTTGATGCAAAGAAAAACCACCACCTGGAACTTCGGAAAACCACGCCACCTTCCCTTCACCGTTCAAACACGTAAGCCCATTCAATTCATCCAAAGCAAAGAGACGATTTCCTCTTGAACACAACCCGACAACGGTTGCTGTGTTGTCCCACACGGCAGACACCTCGCCTGGAAGATGATGCTCCAGCGTTGCAAAAGAGACACGCCCACCTTGTTCAGCCCATGCGAGGAAGGAAGCGTCGCCAGCAAGGCATAGATGTGTGACCTTCCGCTCCGGCGTGAACGCAATCGTTGCAGGAAGTGTTTGGACCATACGCAGAAC
>JAQXFM010000267.1 GCA_029250305.1 Candidatus Poseidoniaceae archaeon
ATCCAATAGACCGTCGGATTGTAGCTGCGGTTGCTTTGCTAAATTCAGCAATTGAAGGACGTCAACACGATCAATGATACACGATTGTTCTAGCTCTGAATGAATAAGTACCGCAAGACAAGGATACATGTTCATTCCTCTTCAGGCGTCATATTCTCCCAATCCAGAACACTCAATCGTAGCACAGATGTAGCAAGAACGGCTGAAAGTATGAACAATGCTGTCCCAGTGTAACCTGGCGTTCCAATCCCTACTCGAATGATCACCGTAGACAATACGAAGCCAGTGTTCCTTGCGAGTGGTAAGAAATCGGTAATGTGCTTGTAAGAGGAGAGGAGTATGATAATATCTGACACGATGAGCCATGTGAAGAAGTCAAGGAAAAATACAGTCCTGCTGAGTTCATTGTCTCCATTAACAAACCCTATTGTCCAAGATGTGAATGAGTAAACCGCTACTAAAACATACACAACAGCGAGTGCACATGCTAACTTCTGCTTCTGATGGATGAACCTTTCAATTGCAGGTTCTTTGCTGCTTGAAACGATGGGGGAGTGGATCATTTTCCTGAAGTACAAGGCAGTTGCAAATAAAATCGTAAAAGCAAAAGCTTCTACCGCAATAAAGGCAACATCTGAATCTATAACATTTACATTCGAGTCATCAATTTCTGCTAAATTCTTGAATATATCACGAACAACAAGTAAGGAAATAACTTCAAATTGTTTTCCAATTGAATTCGAAAAAGATTCGGGAATCGCCCTAATTAACTCGTATACCTCATATGCTAGAATGATCGAAAAAGGAGTGTACAACGAATCTAGATATGAATCAAAGAAGTCGTTGGTTTCTGATAAATCTAGATACTGAATCCTGTATAGGAAACAAGTCAAAAGATGCAGCAAGAATCCTAAAATGGCTAGATTGATTGATAATCGCCGTAAAAAAAAGTCCGTTTTTTCACCAAGAATTAACTCGTCATAATTAATTCCCATTGTTTCGGAATTTTAAATTCTCCACTAAATAGGGTTGTTCTTCGTCTCCGCCTCGATGGGGAGGAAAGTTTCGTTGAACTGCAGACGCTACGTTGCGTCTCGGACCATGATCCCTGAAGTGGATGACAGTCTTCCATGTTTGCCGGACGAGGGTATGAAAAATTCCATTCCGATGTACATTCAAGATTAGGAGATCATCCCTGATCCTTCCGAAGCATCAGGTTTGTCAGACTGAGAATTTTGGAAGACACACCGGGCAACAACCAATCCTGAAACGACGAGGGCGCCAAGCATCAACTGTCCGATTAAGTCGTAATCAGAGTTGACGAACCCACCGCCTAACAAAACGAAATCCAATGAGAGAATTGCACCCATGGCCATCAGAGGGATGGAACCATTGTTGGTGAGCGTCACCTGAGTGGGGAGTGCCAATTGGCCACTTATGTCCGAAGTCTTGTTCATTGGATCATAAAAGTGAGCGAACAATACACCCAACCCTGCACCCAACATGTCGCTGACCAAATCACTGGCCGTGTTGACATAACCACCTTGGTCAATCGTTTGGAACATCGTCTTGCCAAAGAATTCGTACACCTCATACGCCACGCCAATGGCAACGCTAAGGGAGAAAGCAGTGAAGGCCACAACTCGAGGTGAGAGTTGCCAACCATTGTGTTCTGACATTCGCCTCCAACCAAGCGACCATGCAATTGCAATGGCTGTGCTGTTCATGCTGTGGACCAACTTGTCCCACCAAGGGTGGACGTGGTACATTCCGTTCACGCCATCTGCGCACAACCACTCACCGGGTTGCATTCCATCAAAGCAGAACGGCCCAGGGCCACTGTCTGCAGCACCTAACGACCCGCCGACGAAATGGAGCATTGTTGCAAAATAGCCAATCCATAGCGGTAGAGCCGGGATATGTGCTTTCCCTTTCCAGAGAATCATGAGGGCCAAAAGAGCCATGAGAGCCCCTCCGAAATTGTATCCTGCCCAGAGGTCGAGCCCCCGACTGAGGTTCCAGAAGGTGAGGATGACACACGAAATCAACCAAGCCAACAAAGGCCCTCTTTCAGGAACACGCATCTTCTCTTCCACCCTTTCACCCCCTCTGTAAACTGCCGGTCAATGACTTCTCTTATCAGTATTAACCCGTTAATTGGGAGACCATGCAGAGATTGTTATGTAGAGAATTCTCTCAGGAATCGAATCAGTTACCACAGCCACAGCCACGGGTTTGACACAATGCATCGGCTTCTGCACTTGTGTCGGGTGTTTCCTTCGCAACAACGGCCTTCTTTGGTCGAATCCTCAAGACTGAAGGGATTCGAAGTTTGCGCTGGTTCTGATTTGTTCGGCGGTTCATGTTTTACCCACAAGGAACCTTGATAATAACATTTTGAAACGAGGTAATAAGAAAATGATGATCTCTTTCGACCATTTTGCCTTCAAAGCTGTCCGGTTGATGCTTTGAGGAGGCCCAAGAATGGTGGGCTTGGACGGCCAGGACGACTCTTGAATTCAGGGTGATATTGCACTCCAACGTAGTATGGGTGGCCTTTCAACTCGAAGATTTCGCAGCGTTGCCCAGTCTCATCTTTACCCACAAACACCAAACCTTCTGCCTCGATTCGCTCGATCAAATCTGGATTGACTTCGTATCGGTGACGGTGACGCTCGTCAACCGCTTCTCCTTCGCCGTAGAGGGTTCGAATCTTGCATTCATCGACTTGCCAAAGGGTTGGTCGAGTGCCGAGGCGCATGGTACCACCAAGGTGGGTTTTGGAAATTTCTGGCATGAACACAACGGCTGCTGTTGGTGCATTTTCGTCAAATTCAGTTGAATTTGCTCCTTCTAAGTTGAGCACGTTTCGGCAGAACTCAATGGTTGCCACCTGAAGACCAAGGCAAATGCCGAGGTAAGGTGTTTGAGTCGTTCGAGCATAATGTGCTGCAGCGATTTTACCTTCTACGCCACGGTCACCAAAGCCACCGGGAACCAGAACGCCATCGGCGTTCTTGAGCAAATCCCAAGCTGTTGTTTTCTCTGCTTCGTTGCTCCAATCGGATTCAAGATGGCTCGCTTCAATCCAATCGATGATCAACTTTCGGTCAACGGCCATTGCAGCGTGCTGAAGGCTCTTGATGACGGAAAGGTAAGCGTCAGAGAGGTTGGTGTACTTACCAACCATTGCGATGTGAACTACTTGGGTGAGGGTGTCAAGGTGGTGAGCCATTGTTTTCCAATCTTTGAGCAGGTCGGTTGCGCGGTGATCAACGCCGAGAATTTCGCAAAGCCCTTGCTCCTGAAGCATCAACGGCACGTGGTAGATGTTCGGCACATCGTGTGTGGACATCACGGCTTGTGGAGAGACATGGCAGAAGGCTGCGAGTTTTTCACGGGTCTCAACTGAAAGCGGTGCTGTGGAGCGGCAGACAAGAATATCTGGCGTGATTCCCAGACCTCGCAATTCCTTGACGGTGTGCTGGGTTGGTTTGGTTTTCTGTTCGCCCACGGGGCCCATTACGGGCACAAGTGAGACGTGAACGAAGGTCACATTTTCTCTTCCAACACGGAATTGAAATTGACGCAGGGCCTCGATGTAGGGCGATGATTCAATGTCCCCGACTGTGCCGCCGAGTTCAATGATGCATGCGTCTGGGATTTCTCCGCTGCCATCTGCTGGTTGGTGAGCGACGTCTTCGATCCACTCTTGGACAGCGTCCGTCACGTGTGGAATCACTTGGACTGTTTTTCCGAGATAATCGCCCCTTCGTTCAGCCTCGATAACTTTCGAGTAGATTTTCCCTGTGGTGAGGTTGTTATTTTTCCCGAGGTTGATGTCGAGGAATCGCTCATAATTGCCAAGGTCCAAATCGACCTCGCCACCGTCGTCCAAAACGAAAACTTCTCCGTGTTCAAACGGCGACATTGTTCCAGCATCGCTGTTCAAATATGGATCAATCTTGATCGAAGTGACTCTCAGGCCCGCGCTTTTCAGCAAAACGCCGATGCTGCTTGCTGTTACTCCTTTGCCCAATCCGGACAGGACGCCTCCGCTAACAACAACGTACTTCATGCACATCAACGGGCTTTTAGGCCGTCGCGCCTCCCATATCAACATACCTCAACCTTCGAGTGATTATGTTCTTGCCATGTTGAGCGAAGAATGAATAGGTAGGTTCGCTGAACATCAGGAAGAGGGACCGCATGGAGACCATTCCGAACACCATGATGGCTTGGACCAAAACCCTCGATGAAGCAGGTGGCTTCACCAAACAGGAACACCCTGTTCCATCGCCTTCACCCGGCGAAGTGCTTGTGAAAACGCATTCAACCTCTGTGTGCGGTACGGACATTCACATTTGGAAGTGGGACCAATGGAGCAGAGAAAACGTTCCTCTGGGCACCATTACAGGCCATGAAACATGCGGAGAAGTCGTCGCTGTAGGCGAGGGCGTGTCCGAGCCTTCGGTCGGTGATTTTGTGGCCATTGAATGCCATTTCGCCTGTTGGGAATGCCCACGATGCGTCGAAGGAAACGCGCACATTTGTGAAAATGGTTCTATTTTTGGCGTCCACATTAACGGTGCATTTGGACCCTATTTTGTCGCCCCCGCCATCAATGCTCGACGGATTCCTGCCGGACTTGACCCTGGTCATGCCTCCATCCAAGATCCACTTGGTAATGCGATTCACACCCTCACTGGTGGGCCGATCGAAGGCGCCACCGTGGCGATTCACGGCCTAGGACCGATTGGCTTGTTTGCTGTGAATGCTGCAAAAGCAATGGGTGCAAGCAAGGTGATCGCTGTGGATTGGGACAATCAATACAGAATGGATTTGGCTACGTCCCTTGGCGCTGATCTTGTCTTAGGCAAGGACCATGATGTCGTTGCAGAAATTCTCAATGCTACAGAGGGTCGAGGCGTGGATAATTCGTGTGAGTTTTCAGGCTCTCCACAAGCGCTTGCAAACACGATTCACAGCACTCGAATGGGTGGGTATGTCAACGTGCTTTCGGTGTACGGAAACCCAACACCAGAAGTTCCAATGAACGATGTTGTGTTCCGGTACCTCCACCTCAAAGGAATCAATGGACGGAAGATGTGGTCGACATGGGACACGATGCATGCTCTGTTGGAACGAGGTGCCATTGATGTGGAGCGAGTGCTCACTCACCGCATGAGCATCGATGCATTTCCTGAAGCAGTTGAGCTGGCCATTGCTGGTGATTGCGGCAAAGTTGTGCTCGACTTCTGAGTTCAAGCGCCAATCCAACGGTAGCGGCGTGCACCTTCGTCAACGCCTTTATCGCCGATTTCGACCAAAGCGAATTCACCTTGAGGTGTGACAACGCTTTCATCTTGGAGGCCTTTGTGCAAATTCTCGTAGGTGACATGGTCAATCGCCATGCGACCAGCCAAACGCTCGAACAAATGCCAACGGGAGACAACCTCTCGCCAGCGAGGGCTGACCTTGCCTTCGAACACCTTTGCTTTGGCGCCCGAACCATAACCGCACAATCCGAACAAAGTGTTGTCGAGGTTGCAATTTTCTTCAAGATCCGACTCGAACGTCGACATGAGTGCAAGGAAAATCGAACCAGTGTACTGGTTGCCAATCAGACTGCTTGCTCGCTGACCCTTCTCGATTCGGCTCTTATGGAACTCAATGTACTCCGTTGTTTTCGAGATAGAGCGGCGGTATCCATCCATTGCTTTCTCCCAAATTTCGATGATTTGCGGGTCCTCTGAATCATGGAAGGCGGGCATGGGGCCAATTTGCTCTGCGACCGCAGCCCACATCTCGGTGTCTTCTCGATCGTGACGGAAGATGTCGGGGAACATCCGCTTTGCTTGGAAAGCGTATGGAAGGTGCATGATAATCCTCGACCATTGTTCTGTCATTCGCTCATCTTCACCGTGGGTGTAACGCCCTTGGCGTTCAGCTTTCTCAGCAAAGTTGTGGAAGGCCTGACGCACAGCGGATTGGTAGCACCGGTTGGAGAATTGGCCGTCGAAAATTGGTTCATCTCTGTGGACACTGACGCTGGTTTCGCCGTGAGAGAAAATTCCCAACTTGCGAACCGTTGATTCTGGTAAATGGCGAATCATTCGATCGACAAGGCCCTTTTTCACGGTTTGACCGGTCTCTTGGGCCAACTGAAGAACGTTGGAGATCACTGTACGAAGGGTCACTTCGCGGCGTGGTTTGAAGAAATCGTGGACGGGCGTCGTGGAGACACCGATGCAATCTGGAATTTCAAGGAGCCTTGGGTTTCGTCGTATCAACAACGCTCCACCGCCGGCACCTTGTGTGTATTCACCGGAAGATTCCAATGCATACTTTGCATTGTCAGAAAAAATCACGATGCCAACTCGTTCGTCGTGTTCGGTTGACCGAGCCACCCAATCGAGGGTGGTGTGAAGGGCGTCAACTGCACCGATGCATGCGAAGGTCATGTCGACAACATCGCAGTTTCGAAAGCATTCGGAACCATAGCGTTCCTCATACCGTTGCGTAAGCATATCGACGATGTAGGTGGCTGTTGGCTTTGCACCATCCAAAGCGGATTCAGTGCCGAGGTACATTCGTCCAATGGTGTTCGGATCCAATCCGTTTCGGTCGATGATTTGCATGACAGCCATGGCGCCCATGGTTGCAGTGTCTTCGTGAACATCTGGAATGGCCATTGCTTCAAGGCCAAGTCCCTTGTTCAACTTACCAAAATCAGCACCCCGCAATTCAGCGAAATCCCTCATGTCCATGTACAAACGAGGGAAGTGAATGGCGATGTCATCAATCCCGACGCAAATCTGACTCTCGGTTCCCATCAGCAAAAGGTCTCAGCAACCCCTATTTGAAGGACCATCCTGTGTTGAAAACCAATCGGTCTGTTTGGTGGGTCAATCCATTTCGGGGACATCCGCCATGACGGGGTCTTGCTTTGCCCACAACACATCATCAATTCGAAGCACTGAAATGGCAGCTTCTGTCGCTCCCGTAATGCCTTGGTCAATGATGAGCAGTGGCTCGATAACGCCCTGCGTAAGCATGTTTTCTGGCTTGCGATGAATCACATCAAGGCCGATATGATCTGAAGATGACGCTGGGGCGTTCGATTGAGCTGCCACGAGGTTGAGCAAGGTGTCAATTGGGTCAAGACCAGCGTTCTCCGCCAACACGCGTGGAATCACTTCCAAAGCATCAGCAAACGCTTCGACGCCCAATTGTTCCCGGCCAGGAATGGATTCAGCATACCGTCGGAGTCGTCGAGCAAGGGCCACTTGTGTTGCGCCCCCTCCTGCGACAAGCCGAGCATCTTCGACAAGTTGGCATGCAACGCCCAACGCATCAGCAAAACTGCGCTCGACTTCGCCAAGCACGGCTTCTGTGCTGCCGCGGGCGATGAAAGTAGCCCCACCTTCTTCTGTTTCAACAATCCAGTGAACCGTTCCGGCCCATGTTTCATTTTTACTCGAAATGAAAGCGCCCAAGTCTGCACTTGAAGCGCGCTTGACATCGTGAACCAGGGTCGCCCCACAGCCTCGGGCGAGCAAATCTAAATCGGAGCGAGCAACCCGCCTGAAGGCTTTGATTCCAGCATCGGTGAGCATCATGCGAACGTCATCATCGATGCCTTCTTTGCAAGCAAGCAGATCAACACCGAGCGATTTGAGTTGAGCAACCTGTTGTTCGAGCAATTCTGTTTCTTTCGCTCTAAACGCATCGAGCACACCCGTTGAGGTGACGTTGAGTTTGACGCTTCCCATCATTGAACGGCGTTCAATGCCCCCGTCAATGAGCAAAATCTTGCCGCCCTTGATGTGGCGAGGCATGTCCTTGTGGATTCTGTTCTTCGCCAACACGAGTCCAGTGACAAGGTTGCTATCACCGATGGTTCCACCGGATTGTGGGAGGATTTTCACACGGGTCGGGTCGGCTTGTGGGCCTCGCTCGGTGCTCACGAGAACGGCTTCTGCGGCATCGAGGGCGAGTTGTGCCAGCAATGCTTGCATGCTTTCGTGACCCTTTCCGGTCAAGCAAGTTTTCGTTGCCAGCAATTGGTGGGAGCGATCTGAAGCGAAGGAAAGAGCGCTCAATTCCGACCTTGCGTGTTCTTCCGCCATTCGGAAGCCTCGAGCAATGGTGGCAGGGTGGACGCCCTGTGTCACAAGGTGCCATGCGTTCTGCAACATTTCTGCGCTGAGCAAAACGGTCGAAGTGGTCCCATCTCGTGCAATTTTATCTTGAACCGAAGAGGCGTTAATGATCATCTTCGCCACGGGGTGTTCCACTTTCGCCGATTCAAGAACAGTCACACCATCGTTGGTAACCATGGTGCGTCCGTCATCATCGATCAGAAGCTTATCCAAGCCACGGGGGCCAAGCGTGGAGCGCACTGCTCCAGCCAGTGCCAAAGCGGCCTGAATGTTCTTTTGAAGCGCACCTCGACCGGTCGACCGGTCGGTGTCCTTCAGGATTGGAACATCGCTCATAGCACAGCCACCCGACTTCTCGACATAAGGTCAACTCTTGACACTTTCAAGAGTTCGCCGCTCAATCTTCGTCGTCTTCGACAACTTCGAAGTCTGCATCGACCACGTCGTCGCCACCAACGTTGATGTCACCATCATCGCCAGAACCGTCTTGCTCAGCCATTTCTGCAGCTGCTGCTTCGTAGAGCTTTGCAGACACAGCGTGCATTGCTTCTTCGACTTCCTTGACCTTGGCTTGAATGGCCGCGTCATCGATGGAGTCGAGGTCCAACGGCTTTCCGTCATCGTCCTGGACCATCTTTTCGAGTTCATCGAGGTGAGCCTTGACCGGATCGGTTTCAGCGTCATCCAATTTGTCAGCCGATTCATCGAGGGTTCGACGGGTTTGGTAGACCACTTGGTCTGCCATGTTTCGGAGTTCAACCTTGGCCTTGCGGAGTTGGTCTTCTTCTGCGAATTTCTCGGCTTCTTCAATCTTGGACTGAATTTCATCTTCCGAGAGCGATGTTTGTGCTTCAATCTTAACCGACTGCTCCTTTCCGGTGCCCATGTCCTTTGCACTGACATTGACAATTCCGTTTGCATCGATGTCGAAGGTCACTTCGATTTGAGGGGTGCCACGAGGTGCGGCGGGGATGCCCATCAGGGTGAATTCACCGAGGGTCACGTTGTCCTTCGCGAAGTTTCGCTCACCTTGGAGGACGTGAATGGTCACCGCTGGTTGGTTATCACTCGCTGTCGAGTAAATCTCAGAGCGGCGGGCAGGGATCGTGGTGTTTCGTTCAATCATGGTGGTCATGACGCCGCCGAGGGTCTCAATGCCCAAGGTGAGTGGGGTCACGTCGAGCAGGAGAATGTCAGAGACGCCTTCGTCTCCAGCGATGATTCCTGCTTGCAGTGCAGCACCCATAGCCACTGCTTCGTCTGGATTGATGCCTTTGTATGGCGCTTTTCCGGCTTCCTTTTCAACGGCTTCTTGGACCGCTGGAACTCGGGTCGAACCTCCGACGAGGATGACTTTGTCGACATCGCCCTTCTTGACTCCTGCATCCTTCATGGCCTGACGAGTTGGGCCCATGGTTGCTTCAATGAGCTTCGAAATGAGGTCTTCGAATTTGGCTCGACTGAGGGTCATGTCCATGTGTTCCGGTTGTCCATCTCGCATGGTGATGAACGGGAGATTGATTTGTGTTTGCTGGGTTCCAGAAAGTTCGATCTTCGCCTTTTCTGCCGCTTCCTTCAATCGGGACATGGCCTGTGCATCTTTGCTGAGGTCGATGCCAGTATCTCGCTTGAATTCTGCAACCATCCACTTGATCACGAGATCGTCGAAATCGTCGCCACCGAGTTTGTTGTTTCCGGCTGTTGCCTTGACTTCGATTTGTGGTTGTCCATCGACTTGGTAAATTTCCAAAACTGAAACGTCGAAAGTACCGCCGCCCAAATCATAGACGAGGATTGTTTGGTCTTCCCCTTTGTCAACACCGTATGCCAATGCAGCAGCAGTCGGTTCGTTGATGATTCGCAACACTTCCAATCCTGCAATTCGTCCTGCGTCCTTGGTGGCTGTTCGTTGTGCATCCGTGAAGTATGCAGGGCAGGTGATGACGGCTTGCTTGACTTCGTGGCCAAGGTAAGCCTCTGCGTCAGCCTTCAACTTCTGAAGGATGAAAGCTGAGATTTCTTGAGGCGTGTAGTCTGTGCCGTCCACGTTTGTCTTCCAGTCGGTCCCCATGTGACGCTTGACCGAAATCATGGTGCGATCGGTGTTGGTCACGGCCTGTCGCTTGGCTGTGACACCAATCATTCGCTCGCTGCCGTCTTTGGCAAAAGCAACCACAGAGGGTGTTGTTCGTGCGCCTTCTGCGTTCGATATGACGACGGGTTCTCCGTTTTCGATGGTCGCTACGCAGCTGTTTGTTGTTCCTAAATCAATTCCAATTACTTTGCTCATTTTTTCACTTCCTTATTTTGTTTTCAAAAGATGGGGATACCACCGTCGTCTTCGTCGTCATCATCGTCGGAGTCACCCAAATCGATGCTGACGTCTGGTGCCTCAATGACCGTGTCGTCGTCTTCGACGGCAGAGCCTTGTGGCGTGAGTTTGAGGGTGATGTCGAGGATTCCGTTGTTCAACGACCAATCAACCAAGTTCTCGCACTGATGCGGGAGGTCGATTTTGGCGAGTGGGGATTGCATTGTATCCTTGATGACCTCGATGCGGTTGCCCTGGCGAACGAGCGCAAGTTCTAGTTCGCTTTGCTCCACTTCGCCCCGCAGGGTGAAGTCGACCGTCACTGCCATGTTCCAGCCTTCGAGGTACACATCGTTCGCTGGAATGTTGATGATGTCGTCTGGCTCATCCACCTTTGGCGCTTTGATCTCGACTGGGCTGGCATCGACTTGAACATCCATGCCAAGGTTGGAGAGAATGTCTTCCATGGATTTTCCAGATTGGAACATCTTGGCAAGGTGAGAGAGATCGAAATTGAAATTCACATCGCCTTTTGCGATTTTTTCAGCATCCAGCCCCATGTTTTCAAACTGGGAACGGAACTGTTCCATCATGCCACGGATTTGTTCTTTATCCATGTTCATGCCCATGTTTCGGAACATTTCCACAAGTTGCTCAATCAGTTTTTCTTCCCAATCTTCACCGCTTGTCATCAACTCACCATTCCACTACTGAACCATCAGTTACATAGTGGCGTGCGAGTCACCCTATATCAAGTTCACGAAATCACAGCCGTTGACTTGTGAGGCGACGATTCCACGGAAAGCGAAGCCATAAGAGGGGAAGAGGTTGGCCTAAAGTTGGGGACCCATATGACAAACTCCGTTCGAGCCTTTGGCCTGATTGCATTGATGATGCTCGCACCCCTTGCTGGTTGTTTTGGCGAAGCAGAAAACAGCAGTGATTCAAAAGACGATGTCCTCAAAATCGATTTCCAGCCAGCAGGCGACCTACCACTCCGTGCTGGCGAGTGGCACACATT
>JAQXFM010000304.1 GCA_029250305.1 Candidatus Poseidoniaceae archaeon
CCCTTGCGTCCATCATCAGATTTCTTCGAGGGGAGCGTCTTCTTCGCTGCGGATGTGGCTTTTGAAGCGGTCGTTTTCGCAGTTTCCGTTGCTTTTGAGGCAGTTTTCTTCGCTGCAGTCTTCGCCTTTGAAGCAGTTTTCTTGGAAGCAGCCGCTGTTTTCTGGGCAGTCGATTTTGCTTTGGAGGCCGCAGTTTTCGCAGCGGAGGTGGCTTTCGTAGCTGTGGCCTTCGTAGCCTTCTTTCCTTTTTCAGCAGCCTTTGCTGCGGCGCCGACCTTTTTGGCGACAGCAGCGCTCAAACCAGCGTCTTGCAGTTTCTTTGCACCAGCACCAGCCACCTTGCTAACAGAATCTAATTTCGCAGCGACCAGTTTCTTTGCAGTAGCAGCACCAATTCCTGGCAGTGCAGTTAACGCTTCAATCTTGGAGGAACTCTTCTTGGTAGCCATTGTCTCACTTGCTTCGCCATAGTGAGGGACGCACTTCAATTCTTCTCCTAAGCATCGCCCGTCAAGGCGTTGGATTGATGCGTTGGACGGTTGACCACAGGTCATGACGGGAGGCGGGTTGAGCAACACAACCACGCGCGTCGTTGCCCAAGTCCATCGAGCGAATGCGAGCCATAAAGTTGAACATTCAACCAATTTATTGAGGCCAAAAGGCTACTCATTACCCAGCAATGCCGTGTACCTCGGTGATGTTGCGATTGCCTTGCTTGCAAACCTCTCCCAGCCAGAGACCCCTGAATTTTCTCATCCGCCGGGGTTCAATGAGCAAAAATGGATGTTCTCAACACAAAGTGGAACTCTGCAGGTGAACGTTGAATCCCATGCATATTGGGGCCTTGGCTTGTTCAATTCAGGCTACCTCAATGTGATCGAAATAACGGGCCCTCATGAGCATCGCATGCGTTTGTTGTACGATTTACGAGCCTCCGTTGGGCGTAATTTGTGGGAGTTCAAACATCGCAACAGTGCCGGGAAGTGGATGGCAAAGCATTGCCATGGCGCTACCATCGACGGCAATGAAACAACTTGGCTTGAGGCATTGGCATCTGCTAAGGGCACCTTCGTGTCGTCCATTGAAATCCTTGAGCAGCGAATGTCTGGTGTGGAAAAAAGGATGCAAGAGTCCGATGAAGCTTCAGATTTCGTACTCGAAAAAGCCCAAGTCGCCCTCACTGCTGCGGAACTGGACATTGGCATGGCTCGCAAAGCGCTTGCTGAAGAAAACGCGCCTGGCTTAGAACGCGCCTTGGCGCGAGCCGAGGCCGCCTTGATTGAAGCAGATCCAAGCACAGGCCTATTGACGTCTGAGTATGATGCATCAGCGCCCACTGGCCTCTCGTTAAGGGCGGACGATTCGCCACCAGCGGTCGCTTTGTCGGAACTTGAAATCGTGGACCTTACCTCTTCAATCAACGAAGAAGAGTGATTGAGGGCGAAATCCTTCTCCGCGTCGCGTTGATAAAGGGGTGGCATCTCGCAAGGATTGGTTCACATGGCGTCTAAGAAGAAATCCGATGGCAGCGGAATTCAGCAGGCTGCAGGTCTCATTCGATATTTCGATGAAGAATCTGAGGATGCATGGAAGATTACCCCTGGCCAAGTTTACTTCGCTTGCATTGGTCTTGCGACCTTCTTTTACCTCGTCAACCTCGGTGTTGTCGGAGCAATCATCGACCTCTTCTGAGGCGAAACGCTCACAGTGGCTGAATCATCACGATTCGCTGTTCTTTGATGGCCATGCACTTGGCGACCTTCATGGCTGTTTCCATGTCGGTCGTGGCGCCAATGACTCTCTCACCTTCAGCTTCGTGAAGAATGAGTTTGTGAGTGAGGTTGTGCAGCACGCCTTCTTCGATGCGCTCGAAGACCCAGTGTTCGTTTTCGATCCGAACCATGGCGGGGATTTCGACCAACGGTCCCATCGCTTCACCAATTCGTTCAGTACGGGTCTTAGGGCCACGAAGGTCGCGTAGAGGGCTCCAATTACGTCGTCGGACGTGTGTTTTGATTCTCTTGTTCTGCTCAACGCCTTCTCTAAATGCACGTGCCATAAGGGTCCCATCCCATGAAATCCGAGGATTCCATTTGCGAGGCTTCCTGAATCGCTAATAAGAAGCGCGACGATGAACACCCCAAAAAGGGCTGTTTTACGGGGTTGAGTTCGATGCTGTTGGGTTGTGAACCATCATGCCAATGAAAGCCACAAGAAGCGCAGGAATGGCAAGGATCAACGCCGGAAAGAGCGTGGCTTGCGCCATCATTGGAATTGCTAAACCAGCGACGGTCATGACCACCAACGGTGCGATGACGAAGCCTACCTGTGGCGTTCGCACATCGGACTCGACAATCCATGGAAGCACCAATGTCCAAGCAAGGGCGAGCCAAACGCCAGGAAGAATGTAGGCTGTCATCGGTGAAAACGCCATGAGCACCATCGGTATGAACAAGGCCATGCTTCTCAACCACCATGCCTCTGGACGGGGGGCAGCATCGAAGCCGAGCGTTGGCATAAATTGGGAGAGGAGCATGGCGCCAAGCACGGCAGCACAGGCCCAGAACGCGTACAGATTGGCCCCGGTTGCCGTGGCGAAAAGAGACGTGGAGTTGAGCAACAGACAAGCGCTCAACAACATGAGTGCTGCGCATACGACAAACATCGCAATGAGTGCGAAGCTCCGTCGTTCGCCGTACAAGAGCCTGCTCTCTATTGTTCTCGATGGTCGAATGATGAGGGTAAGAGAAACCGCGGCATGAATGGCCATCAAGAGCACAATCGCCTCCGTACCCACCGAAGGATCGTCGAGCCAAGCAGTCCAAGTGACGGGGTTGGTTGAGATCCAAATCAAGGCGATGATAAGCAGCAGGCCATTCTTCATCGAGGCCTTTCGTGCAAGAGTGGAAAAATCAGCATTGATGCTGTAGGTACTCGATGCTGCAAACAATTCACCAGAAAACATCACCATGAGTGCAAAAAGGATGGGCAACAGGGCCCCCGAGAGGGATGGAGGTTGCAATATCCCCTGTTGAGGAAGAGGCTCAGTCGCAATGTATGCCTGTTCAGGAAACAGGAGTCCCAAGGTCATCAAGAGGCAAATTGCTGTGAAATTCATGATTCGATGCCGTGCTACGTTTGCAGCCTTTTCTCCAAGAAGTTGAAGGCTTGGAAGTCGATGGGCGCAGGCAGCAAAAACGACCATCACCAACGCTGCGGCTTCGTATCCAGCCTGGCCCGTAAGCACGACCCTCAACCGTTCACCGAGGGAAGCGTCTTGCGGAAGGTACTGCAACACTTCCATGTGGGTTGTATCAAGCTGCATGATTGAGAAAAACCGGTGAAGCAGTAAGAATCCAAACATCACAGGGGGCATCCATCGGACCACTGAGCCAACCAGTGACTGGGCACGTTCCTTCTCAATGGATGCAATCGCTAACCACGAGCACAACACCAACGCCAATGTTGGGAAAAACCACGGGAAGGTGTCGCCCAACATTACGCTAACCACAGGGGTTCACTCCTTGAGCATGGCGGAAGCAACATAGTGAGGTGGCCGAACCCCAAACCATGTCGCGGGGGGAATGGCAAGACCAAGACCTCCTCGCTGTGGCAAAGGATACGCCTTTGTCGAGGTTGGCAGCAAACCTCGGTCTCAACGTAGATGAGTGGCTCACCTATGCTACAGAGCCGTTGCCTGAAACCTTCCGAATTACACCAGGGCGATACGATCGAGCCTGGACTGAATCCATTCTTCGATCGATTGGTGGCGCACCAATTCACTGGGCCAAGGATGGTTTTGCTTGGCAGATGCCATTTGCCCGTGGCCAAGCTCCTGACGCTCAGGCAAAACACATCATGGCCTTGCTCCATGAATCAGGCCGCATCACTCGCCAAGAGGCCGCCAGCATGCTTCCAGTGCTTGTCTTGAACCCACGTTCAGATGAACTGATCCTCGACATGTGCGCGGCTCCCGGGTCAAAAGCAACACAAATTGCTGAAGCAATCCACCCAAACGGTGTGGTCGTGGCCAATGAACCGGCTTCCGGCCGCGTCAACATGCTTGTGTCCAATCGAGGCCGTCTGGCGATTTCGAACATGCTCATCAACCAACAGGATGGCCGTCATCTTGGACGAATCCCTCCACCAGGTTATGACGGAATCGTAACAGATGTACCGTGCACAGGTTCTGCAACATCTCGAAAGAATCGCAACGTATGGTGGAAATGGTCGCCACGAGACGGTCGAAGTATGTTCAATCTGCAGGTGGAAATCGCCTACCGAGGGGCTATGTTGCTGCGTCCAGGCCATGATTTGGTCTACTCGACGTGCAGCTTAGACCCGTGTGAAAACGAGGCTGTCGTTGCGGAACTGCTTCGTCGTGCGCCTTGGCTTGAACTCGTTGAAATTGATCGTTCGAACCTCGAGGGATTGACCCTCCACCCCGGCCTTCAAACGTGGGATATTCTGGACCAAGAGGGTCACCCATACGCAGGCAGCGATGCACTTTCAGCCCCTTCGATTAAGCCATCCCATTTCGCTCCAAGTCAACGGCAAATGATGGCAGAACAACTTGAACTTGAACTTGATTCAGCCTTAGAAAATTCGATTGAAGCAAGCCTTGTTCACTGCATTCGTTTGTACCACCAAGACAACGATACGGGGGGCTTCTTCGTGGCTCAACTCCGTCATAAGCCAGAGGCAACACCGGAAAACGTCGCTCGAAGTTTTATTCCTAAGCGCTACCAAAATCCCGACTCTGGTTGGGTTCCAAAAGTGCTTGATGTCCCTCAACCAAACCGCCACTCCATCTTCCCCGCCCCCCAGCCAATTGTCGACGAAGTTCAGGAACGGTACGGCCTCAACGACGCCGAATGGTCATGGTGGCACCGCGGAAAGCGATTGAACATCGCACCAAAATTAGTCGAAGATCGAATCTTCAATCGCCAGTGTCCGAACAAAAAAGGCAACTTGTCACCAGCAGGCACCTTCCATCCACTGAAACTCATTCATGTTGGGTTGCCGGCTTTTACCCAAAAGAGGAAGATTTGGCGCTCTCGTCAAGAATCCGTTCCCGCGCTCCGTGCCTTGATCACAGCGCCAACACCGGTCCTGAAAATCGAGGTTCTCAAACGGATGCTCCAAGGCTG
>JAQXFM010000313.1 GCA_029250305.1 Candidatus Poseidoniaceae archaeon
GCTACGAGGTTATGTTTGGTTGACATTAGCAAGTGGTGCGCGAACGGGTGAAATTCGTTCGCTAAGGAAAGGTAACATCACCGCCAAAGATATGACTCGAACCATCTACAAAATGAAGGTCATAGGCACTGAGGTCACCTCCAATTTACCTCCTTTCATTCAAGAAAGAATCCGCCCAATGATTTCTTCGGTTAAACAGCATGCTCCAAAGGCAGAACTGCTGTTCTGTGAACATGAAAACAAGAAGGGGAAAGGGACAATTGATCCAAGATTGCTGCAAGAACTTGTCAAGGGCTCAATGATTGCAAGCGGTATGCCACCAACCAGTCCTGGCGGATATTACAGGCTGCATGACATGAGAAAAGTCTGGGCCCGATGGATCGATGAGAACGGAGGATCTTTGGAATCAACTACTGCTTTCCTAGGACACTCCTCTACACAAGTGACCTACAAATCCTATTTTCACGATGAACACAAAAACAAGTTGGCGAGAAAGGGGCAACAAATTGGATTGAACCACCTTCAATCCTTGTTGGCACCGCCAGAAGACTTGACGGACCGATTGGCAGAATTGCGAGCATTCCTTGAGAGGGGTGAAGGCATCTACGCAGACGGTTGCTTTTCATTGCGCCACGAGATTGACAGAACGAAATCAGCACGACCTGGACGATGGTCAAAACTGGTCCCCGCTCCCAGACTTGAACTGGGGACACCCTGATGTCTGCTGAGACGTTTGTTTTTACACAACTACAGTCAGGTGCTCTACCAACTGAGCTAAGCGAGGTATTCTGTCGCACTTGCCTCCACTACTTAACCCTCATCAATCGGAAGAACGGTGGCGTTGGTGAAAATCATGCGAAATTCGCCGTTTTTCCACGGTTGAATGCGTACCTTATCAAGGGTTGAGGGGCGAGGGCAAAGCAGGTGCTTGGTGTGCGAATTCCACTTACAAAATCGACCTCTCAAACCTCACGGGTATGGTCGCGGTTAAGTAGGGAAAGAGTAGGCTGTGGAAATCAGGATGTGTAGGGATGGGACCCACGAGTACGCCAAGTTCAGGAGCTGAGAATCGAGCCCTCGCCGATATGGTCAGTCAAATGGCCAAGAGTGCGGTGAATCGCGGTGCTACGGCTTTGATGGACGATGAAGTCGGAACCCTTGGCGTCCCGAATCCACGAATTCTCATTGTTGGTTGCGGTGGGTCAGGAAACAACACCCTCAACAGAATCACCCACCTTGGCGTTGAAGGCGCTGTCACCGTTGCGATCAACACAGATAAGCAACACCTCGATCACACCCGTGCGCTCCAGAAACTCCTGGTCGGGCGGCACATCACCCGAGGTCTTGGTGCTGGAGGCGACCCATCCACCGGTCGACGCTGTGCTGAGGCTGGGCGTGAAATGATTCGGCGCATCGTGACTGGTGCAGATTTAGTGTTCATCGCAAGTGGACTTGGTGGCGGTTCTGGAACTGGCATCTGCCCAATTGTTGCTGAGGAAGCAAAGGCCGCTGGTGCATTGGTGGTCGGTATTGTCACCACCCCATTCCACGTCGAGCGCCGTCAACGAATGGCAAGAGCGCTCGAAGGATTGGAGTCGCTCCGACGAACGGCTGACGCTGTGTTGGTGCTTGACAACAACCGGTTGTTGCATTATGTGCCACACCTCCCCCTCGATGAAGCGTTCTCAATCATGGACCAACTCGTTGCTGAAATCGTCAAGGGCATCGTGGAGACCATCACCTTGCCATCGCTCATCAACCTCGATTTCGCTGACGTTCGTGCCATCATGGCCAACGGTGGCGTCACCATGATGCTCTACGGCGAATCAGACCGTGGCCCGCAAGAAGTGGTCCATGAAGCCCTGAACCACCCGCTGCTCGATGTCGACATCTCTGGCGCAACCGGCGTCTTGATTCACGTGACAGGTGGCCGCTACATGACGCTTGAAACCGCATCCCAAGTCGTTGATTTACTCACCAGCAAGGTCAGTGAAGAGGCCAATGTGATTTGGGGCGCTCGTCAAGATGCTGGTTTTGGTGACACCATCAAGGTCATGGCCATCATCACCGGTGTTGGCGGTACAGATCTGCGCTCGCCGCAAATGAAGCCTGACATGCTCGGAGATGCCTTGCGCTTGACCCAGAACAGGAACCCACAAAACGGTCCGCTTGGCTTCCAGCGCTTCGATTGAGGCCTTGTTTGGCCCATGATATTGATTGGGTCTTCCCTTCGTAAGCGTCAAATGGGGGTAGCATCCCATCTCAACCATGCGAGGCAAAGCCTTTCTCTGCTTACTTGTGGTTGCACTGCTCATGACGCCAGTTCAGGCCGGCGATGTCAGCGCTATGCAACAACAACCAGCTGAAGATCCAAAGCAACCGAACGCCAACAACACCACGATGTACATCTGGTCAAACGGAATGTCGTCCTATTGGACGCACTTCAACAACAACGACACTGAAGGCACTGGAAATGATTGTGACGATGACAGCGTGCCGGACAACGAGCTTTGCGAGGAAAAGGACAGCGGTGTGATCA
>JAQXFM010000250.1 GCA_029250305.1 Candidatus Poseidoniaceae archaeon
GCCAGCAGACAGTTCCCTTCATCAATTCGCCAAAGAAATCCTCATGATGGCAGCTGCTCCTCATCGATACGATCATGATGAAGTTCATGGCCCCTCACTAACGCATCAACAGCACTTGGCGGCGGCTCTGACGGAGCGAAAAGCAATGCCAAGCAATGAGGATATTGTGGAAGTGTTCGAACGTCAACGGGCAAAGAAAGAGAAGGTTGAGGCCCAATTGGCTGAACAAGAAATTGAACGAATCAACCAAGCCATGTATGTTGATCAAACTCAACTCGAGCAATATGGTTCAAGAACAGTCCCGAGTCAAGACATTGCCCAGGTGGATCGAAGCGACCGGATTGGTGAAGATACGGAATTAACCGATCGCCTTGAAGCGGCCACTGAAGCTCAATCAGCACCAAAGGAACTGGTTGATGTGATTGAGGAGAAGGTGTTTGAAGAGCGACAAAAGAACAGAAAGGCGTGGAAATCGACGCTTTCTGAGGTAAAGGAATTGCTCGATGATGACTTTGATTTATGATTTTACGGGAATCACAAACTGAACGGAGTTACAAATAAACATTGACGGTACACGATTTAGGTGTTTCAGGCCTTCTGCAAACCTCATCGGTCTTTTTCAAGATTCGACCGTGTCCCAGAAATTTTCAACTTGTTTTGATGGGCCTTCATCTGCCTTATCGACCTCATCTAATTCATCTGCTACGACGGATCGATCTGTTCGCCAATACTCTTCGTGACCGTCGTGGGGTTGTTGACCTAAGACCTTGCTGAGTCTGTCTGTATTTTTCTTGTTGTGTGGATTGAGTCCCACTCGAATTATTGAAAATCCGATGAATTGAACAAACAAACCAGCACCGACGAAAGGAAGTGTGAAACAAACCATGAATAGGCCAGCAAACGAAGTGATATCCATCGAACTATCGCCAAAAATAAGCAGTGGTACGAGGGTAAAAGGCATCCCAAATGCCAACAAAAAGAGGCCGAAAATTGTCCCTTGAATGCGCCCACTTGGAGTGTCTCCAATATCGACCAGTTCTTCGCCCATGTTTTTTCGTAAATTTTGAACTGTAAAAGTATGGTCCATGCTCAAATGTGGAATCGATTTCTCAAACAGGAAAGGATCCTGAAGTTGGTGAAATTTTTATCGTTGGTTCGAAGAGGTCGTACGTAATTCGTTGCGTCCCTTTTCCTTTGGATTTTTTTCCGAGAATTTGAATATCGCCAATTTCACCAAGTTGTTGAACATGTGTGCCTGCACAAGGACAGAGATCGAAACCATCATCGATTTTTACAACCCGAAGTTGTTTGACACTCGCTGGAAGCAGGTCCATGTTCGTTCGTTCGGGGGGCATGATTGCGTTGACTTCGTCCCGTGTCATGACCGTGTCCGTCACTCGAAGGTTTTGCTTGATGATGTCATTGGTGCGATGGGTCAATGCTTCCAACATGGCGTCGTCAAAAGCGATTGGGTTGAAATCAATTCGAGAACGATCGCTGTGGATTTGATTCCCAACAGTCCGAGCTCCGTCAAACATCTCATAGACTAAACCTGAAACAAGATGTTGTGCTGTGTGCATTCGCATGTGAGCGTGCCGACGTTCCCAATCAATCGTTCCTGAAACCTCGTCACCAATTTCCAACTGATGTCCTTCCCCTACAGTGTGAAGCACGTCATTCCGCCCGCGTACTTCAGAGACCTTGAGGTCGCCATTCGGTCCTGTAAGTGTCCCGACATCCCAGTTTTGACCGCCTCCAAGAGGATAAAAAAGAGTCTGATCGAGAATAACCTGTGCATCTTCAACACCGGTGACCGTCGCGGTGAAATCTTGAAAATACCCAGATTCAATGCTTTGTAGATACAACTTCTCTGTCATTTTTCCACCCCCGCAAGGGAGCGTCCTTCGTCGATTTGTGCATCGATGGTGCGTTGCTCAGGAGGCGATGGAAGTGGTGCAATGATTTGTTCAATCCAACCATGGGCTGGCTGCCATTGTGGACTGCCTTCGAACCAGACTTCACTCAACCCTTCAGAGCGATCAAACCTCCACGCTGACTCCGGAAGTCCATCACAGTCACTCGTCAAAGCTGTGCCACCAAACCATTCACTGGTTCCTGTGAATTGGGGTATCGTGAGTTCAAGTGATGGATCAATCATATGTTCAAGCGAGCCAGGTGCTTTTGGAACGAAGTGGGATGCGTTGATGATTTGATCTGCCATAATAGTGGATGTGGATGTAGGTCCGCCACCTGAAAATTGGACGGTGTACATCTTATTTTCAAGGACAATGGATGTAATTCGGGTTCGGGTGAGTATTTTCGCCCCTTGTTGCGCTGTGTTGAGTGCGAGAAGTTTGGTCATCCATTCACTGCGAAAACCCCATCCGGGTTCATTTGAGTGGGGTCTGAGGAATTCGAGTTGATTCTGTGTTATGTACGGCTTGAGTTTGTCGAGACTTTGGATAAACCCAGGTTGGCCGCATGGCATACCAATTTCTGCATGAACGTCGATGATCGTTACATCGTTCTCTTCAGAAAGATGGTAGGCTGCAATGAGGTTCGCGATCGAACCCCCAATGCAAACGATTCGTTTCACGCCTTCACCTCGAC
>JAQXFM010000326.1 GCA_029250305.1 Candidatus Poseidoniaceae archaeon
ACTTCATTTGGCGCACCGGGGTCCCTCCCAGTTCCAGGTATTGAGCGTGCTACAGAGTCGGCAGTCATCGAATTCGGAAAAATACACACGGGTGCGGCAGATAACAGTCCATCACCTGCAGTGCAAGATGCTACAGCCGGGCCTCCATGGTCCATTGGTATCGCAGGTTATGCAGAAGAAGGCGATGATCAGAAAGAAATTATGTCGGGTTCTTACCCTGATATTTCTGCGGATTGGACCCAAGTGTTGCCAAACCACGATGACATCGATGGCTACCATGAAACTTCAGGAACTTCGTTCGCAACACCCCGGACGGCAGGTATCCTGTCCTTTGTTCTCGAGTCGTTGCGCGATGAATTCCAAGATCCTTCTTCGGGAGCCTCCCCCACGTCCCGCTCCAAGCAACTTGTCAACGGCACACAGGCTGATGGCACTTCCTTTTCGGTTGATAACGCACAAATTCGGGAAGCGCTCAACCTTTCCGCATGGTATCCTGACCTTGGCTGGGACCCAACTTCAGGGACCATGCCCATTTCTCCCGTTGCGCCCTGCACACAAACGGGTTGGGGCCTCGTGAATCTCTCAAACATTCAACCGATTATCAAGCATCTAAATGGTACAGAATCATTGGGAGAACGCCCTGGTGATGTCGTGGCTTGCATGGACTTGAATCAAGCAGCAAGAGAGGCATACTGGGGTGGATACCCTTCCTCGCCGACACCAATCACGGTTGCTGGCGATGAAGGCGTCAGAACCCGTGACTGATCAATTGGCTTCAAAGTTGAGCATGATTTCGCCCCGTGGTCCAAACGAAACCACTGGCTTGAATCCTTCATGAGGTGTCAAATCAATTGATGTCATGATGTTTTCAAACATGTTCGGTGGGAGTTCAATCTCAAATCCGTGGCGTGTTTTCACACGTGAACTTGGCATGGACAACACGGGTGCTGGAATCGCAAGTGCAGGCGCAGGAACTGGGAGTGCCTTCGCCGTGGCTTTTGGTGTTGGCTTTGGAGTTGCCTTTTGTGCGACAACAGGCTGCTCATCCACTTCGATGACTTGATTCTCTCCAGCGCTGTCATCTGCCGCAGGTTGTGCTTGAGCTTCGACTGATGCTTGCATGTGCCCTTCTTCATAGAGTTGATTCGTATCGCCCAACAAGTTTCCACTCATGAAGATCCAACCGATGGTGACAATTGCTCCGAGCATGAATCCAATATTTTGCATGATGTCTTCAGAGTCAAGCGTGAGTGCGGTGATGAAGGTGCACACAATTGATCCGTAGCCACCGACCACACGGCGCCAGCGTGCTTCGAAATCTGGACTGTAGCCTTGGATACCGACGCCGATCAGGACAAGGGTCGTCAGGGCGAAGGCGAGGGTGTCCAAACCCGAGTTATTGAAGACCATGAATATTCCAATGATGGTTGTGGCCACACCCATCAGGCCAATTTGGTCGAGGAATTCGAAGAACGATTCATCGCTCTCCCAATCGAAACCAGGGTAGTCATAGACGGCATCGTTCTTGATTGAGGCCACGGTCAAACCAATTCCTTCAACCAAAAGGAGCAATCCGACCGCAGTGAAATGAAACTCATCCGGGATTTCTGCTTGCACCATCATGTTATAGAGCGCAATGCTGTGAGCCAGTGGGGCCAAGTAAATCATTTTGTAAAGCCCGCCAACCAAAATTTTACGAGTCAGCATTATTGCACCAATCATGGTGCCAATGCCCCAAAGAACAGTAAATGCGCCTGCCAATCCGAGGTAACCAACCAACTCGAATTGGTCGTTGAGTTCTGCTTGTCTTTCTTCAGTTGAAGGGGTTTTCAACACCATTGAATCTCCCTCTGAAGTCTTTTCATCGGTATTGGAATACAAGATGCCGTTTTCATGCAACGCCGACCATCCCATTGCAGTGACACCGGTGATGAGGGCGCTGTATGAGAACATGTCAAGCGGATCCATGCTGTCGGGGAGTGCACTCAAAGCAAGCAACAACGAGAAGAATTGCGCCAAACCGAGCAGAGGTAAATACTGGACTTGGCCATTCGCCCAGGAGTTAAACATCAAGCCAATCGTGAACACGAGCGGCATCCATTGGAACCAGTCAAGGTCTGGGAACGCAGCAATTAATCCAACAGCCAGCCACACCCATGCACCAATCCAAGGGAGGGGTTTGGTCCCCAATGGGTGGTCCTTCCGTAGTTGAGCAGCGAGGACATACCCCATCTGAGCGATGATTAGGACACCGCTAATGCGGGACAGACCGAACGCCCATGAACGCTCAGCTAAGTTTTCAACCCCAAAGACTTGAACGGCTTTCCATCCGAGACCCTGGAACTCAAGCCAGATGTTTTGAGTGAAAATGAAGGCTAACGGTGCGACCATCAGCGGAAGACTGTGTCGATAACGCACCGATTGGAAGGTCGCAAGGCCAATGATTGAGAGGAGCAACAATCCACCCGAGGAATCAAGGC
>JAQXFM010000334.1 GCA_029250305.1 Candidatus Poseidoniaceae archaeon
CCCATCACTGCAACAGGTCACGACTTGAATCAGCTCAAAGAAGTCATTCGCCATCGAGAAGACCTTTCCATGGCAGAAAAATTCGACATGATTGCAAGAGTTGAGGAAGGTGCGAACCCAATCCTGCTCGGCATTGCAGCCCCCGCTGAAGGCGAGGACGTCGATTTGGCGGCAGCCTTTGGCACTGAACTGGATGAAACAACAACAACTGCTTACTCGAACCACGAATGGGGTCAATCCCCAGCAGCGAGCGCTGCAGTTCGGGCGGTCGTTCGTGGAACTAACGGATGGGATCTCATCCAGGCGGGGAAACTCGATCTGAGTGAAGGCCTCTTCCGTGATGCGATGGACAATGGTATGGAAGCATCAACTCACATCCACGATGTGGCGAGCGGTGAGCACGATGGTATCGATCCTGATGCAATGCGCGCCATCCCTGTGCTCAAGCCACCAAAGCGAAGTTTCTGCCCAAAATGTGGTTCAGACATTCACGCCAACACCATGCTACAATGGCGCAAGTGGAGGGATTCTTCAGGCGCAGTTGTGTCAATGCAACTTGAGGCTTCGATGGAAACATCCCTTATTCAAGTGGCTGCTCACTACCTCAACGTCATGCAGGCCATGAAAGACGAGCGTGACGATGCAATCTCCAAGGCTGCAAAGGGTGATCCGACAGTCGTGGAGGCAAAAATCCGTGAGAAGTTGGAAAAGTCAATTCGAAAAGAACTCGAAAAGGAAATCCGCTCAGAAATGGAAGCCGAATTCAAAGGCCGCTCGGCCGCAAGTGCAGGCGCAGGCGCAAGCACATCGGACTCACCAAAGAAGCAGAGCTCGAGGGGTAAGCCAGATTCAACGAAAAAGGCCGCCACAAAGGCTGCTTCGGGGACGAAGAAAAAGTCTGGCGGCATGTTTGGACCGAAGAAGGTCAAGAAAACATACGAAGGAGAGGCTGGCGGCAAAGCCGATTGGTTCTTGAGTGATGCACTGGATACTGTCTATGACCCCCATGGCACAGGGAAAGCCATCAAACCTGCCACAATCCTTGCCCGCTCCAGTGAAGGCAATGTCAGGGTTCGAGACGTGGTCCGAATTTACGACCTCGAAGGCGAAGCAGGCATCAGTGAATTGGCGTGGACAAGCCCACTCACCAAGTACATCATCGATGCCTACAATGCATGCTGATCTCAGTAATGAACCGTCAATCGACGGGGTTCCAATGGACCAGACTTAGCAGCCTTCATTGCTGCAACTTCCATTGCAGCACCTCGCAATGTCGTGACAAATGGAATGTTGAGTTCAACAGCAAGCCGTCGCATCATGTTCCCGTCACGCACTGCACCACCTGACACGGTTGGCACGTTGACAATGAAGGATACCTTCCCTTCACGCATCAAATCGAGGGCATCAGGATGCATCTTGTCTGCGATTCTATAGGCAACTGTTGCTGGAACATTGTTCGCACGAAGCACATCACAAGTACCTGGCGTTGCGTAGATTGTGAAACCAAGTTCAACCAAATTCTGTGCGATCGGAACCAAGCGTTCCTTGTCGTCGTTGCGCACTGTCAAGTAGGCTCCACCTTCACTGGCAACTGGCACCTCAGTGGCAATTCGCGCCTTAAGGTAGGCCACATCAGCAGATACATCCGAACCGTACACTTCTCCGGTTGACTTCATTTCCGGCCCTGGAGCCGGGTCGAGGCCTCGCAGTTTGATGAATGGGAACACGGGCGCCTTCACGCAGACTTGACCGGTCGTGCGCTGAGGGATTGTTTGCTTGGCGAGTGGAATACCGATGGTCACATTGGCTGCGATCCGAGCCATTGGCAATCCTGTGGCCTTCGCAACAAATGGGACAGTTCGTGAAGAACGTGGATTCACTTCCAGCGTGTACAATTGATCGCCTTGTATAGCAAACTGAATGTTGAAACATCCCTTGATTTTCAAACCAAGACCAATGGCTTTGGTTTGCTCCTCAATCCTCTTGAGCATGGATTCTGGAATGTTTTGGGCTGGAATGAAACATGTCGAGTCACCAGAGTGAATACCAGCTTCCTCAAGGTGCTCCATGATGGCCCCAATCAGGACATCTTCGCCATCTGCAGCAGCGTCAACATCGATCTCTGTCGCATGGCCGAGGTATTCATCGACAAGCAATGGCTTGTCTGGTGCAAGGTAGGCCTCACGTAAGTAAGCATCAAGTTGCTGTTGATTGGCAAGAATTTCCATACCCCTTCCACCGAGCACGTACGATGGGCGGATGAGAACTGGGAAACCAATCTGCTCAACTGCAGCCCGAACGTCATCGGAACTGGTTCCTGTCGCACCTCGTGGCATTTGCAGGTTAATCCGCTTAGCAAAGGCTTCGAATCGTTCACGGTCGCTTGCTTCATCAACCGCATCGCACGAAGTGCCCATGATTGACAAATCAAGACCTTTCGGGGCGAGGAGTGGAAGTCGGTTGTTGAGTGGCAAAGCGAGATTGATTGCTGTCTGTCCGCCAAATTGGAGAAGGATCCCGTGTGCCTGCTCACGGAGCAAGACTTCTGAAACATACTCGAGGGTAAGTGGCTCGAAATAGAGACGATCAGAAGTATCGAAATCGGTTGATACTGTTTCGGGATTGTTGTTGATCAGCACAGCGTCTTTCCCAGCAGCACGAATTGCCTTCACGGCGTGAACGCATCCATAATCGAACTCAATGCCTTGGCCGATACGAATTGGACCGCTTCCGACGGTGACAAGGCGTTCCTTCGTCCGATGCTCGATGTCCGGAAGGACGTCCACACCCACCTCATCATCGATCTCGTAGG
>JAQXFM010000348.1 GCA_029250305.1 Candidatus Poseidoniaceae archaeon
CATCGGGCCACGCTGATTCATGGAAAAGACTCGCATCGATCCGCCAGGCACTAAGAAATACGCTCCGTACTCACCCGGCGTCGTGGTTGGAAACACAATCTGGCTTTCCGGTCAAATCGATGTCGATTCAGGCGACACCATCGAAGTTCAAACGCAAGGCGCACTCAACAAAATCGATGCATTGCTCGGCGAAGCCGGCGCAAGTAAGCACGATGTGGTGTTCGCTCAAGTGCTGCTCAAGTCGATGGATTTCTACGCACCAATGAACGAAGTCTACGGCAAATGGGTCGATTCGATGGAAGTGATACCTGCGCGAGCTGCTTTTGCTGTCGATGCGCTCCCCGCCGATGCGCTTGTCGAGATCGTGGTTCAAGCCATCCGTTCATGAGGTCGTTAAATGCCGGGCTCACCTTACCTCGATGAGCCGCCCAAGGGCCTGATGACATGGCCGAGGCTGTTGAAATTCACCGTTCCTTTTGCGGTGATTGGAATGGTTGCTGCTGTGTACCTCGATGCTGTGTTCCAGGTTTTGGCCGTGTTCACTGGTGTGCTGTTCATCACGGCTTTCGTGCGTCGTTGAATCCCATAGGCACCCTTGAAAGGGGCAAGCCAATCCACGAAGCATGGACGAGTGGCCTGTTCAATGCTTCAAAGCCTACGACATTCGCGGTCTTGCAAACGGTGATGGCTCAGGTGAATTGACCCCTGAATTCGCCTACCGACTTGGAAGGGCGATGGCAACCTACCTTGGCTGCGATGCTTTTGCTGTTGGGCGAGACATTCGTGAGTCCTCCCCTGCGCTCACCCGTGAACTGATTCGAGGCCTTGTTGAGGGCGGTGTTGAAGTGCATGATTTGGGCATCGTTTCCACAGGTTGCGTCTACCACGCATGTTGGACTTTACCAGTCGATGGCGGCGTAATGGTGACGGCAAGTCACTTGCCAATGCCAACCCATAACGGGTTCAAGATGTGCAAAGGAACCCTGCCACTTGCAGGTGAAGAGATTCAAGAGTTGAAGGAGGTCTTCTTGGCTGGAGAGTTCCGAGTTGGTGAAGGAACCGTTCGGAACACACCTCACTTGGACACCTACCTTGATGCGATTATCGAATCAACTGGACCGATCGCACGACCGGTCAAGGTTGCCGTCGACTGTGGCAACGCTGTACCGGGCCCTGCAATGACCAAGCTGCTCGACAGAATGGGTGTTGATCATGTTGATTTGTTCTGCGATTGGGACGCGACTGAACCAAACCACGGTGCAGATCCGACCCGACCAAAGAACATGGTTGACTTGGGCCAGGCCGTCGTTGAACATGGCTGTGAATTCGGACTTGGTGCCGATGGTGATGGCGACCGATTGGGTGCCGTCGATGAGACTGGAGCGTTCGTCTATCCTGACCGATTGATTGCGCTGCTGGCCGACGATGTTGTTGGCACAGAGGAAGGAAAAGACCTGCTCATTTACGATGTCAAGTGCTCGATGAACGTCGAGAAAGCAATCCTTGCTGCTGGTGGCCGTCCAATGATGGCAAAAACTGGCCACTCGTTCATGAAACGGGTGTTAGCCAACCATCCAGATGCGCTGATGGCTGCAGAAATGAGCGGTCACATCTTCATGTCCGACCGAGGGTGGTACGGGTTTGATTGCTCCCTCTACAACGCTGCTCGAATCATTGAGCTGTGGTCGCGCACTGAAGGGAAGTCCTTCAGTTCCGAATTGAACCGACTTGCACCAAACTTGCCGACCACGGGCGAGGTCAAGGTGCCTTGCGCTGAAGACAAGAAACTCGAAACGGTGGCTGCCATTCAGGGAGCCTTTGACGACTACGAATCCTCAACCATTGACGGCATTCGAGTTCGTTTCAACAACGACACCACCGGTGAACAAATCGGCTGGTACTTGGCTCGAAAGTCAAACACTGAACCAATCCTTGTAATGCGCGTTGAGGCTGTTGATGAAATGGTGCTTAAGGCACTCTTGGCCTTGATTCAACAGCGAGTTTCACCGATCATCAACATCGATAAATTGCTTGAATGATCACGTTCCGTGCTGCAGGTGGCCGCACGTGATTCAATCTGAATCAAACATCGGTAATTTCGATGAAAGGTGCAATGGTGTAATCGAAGACGATCAGTTCGACGACGTAGGATACATCTTAGCCGTCGTCTGTCCTACTGCATGTCGGTGATGGTTCATTTCCAGCCTCTGCGTCTACTGAAATCTCAGCAGAATAACTGCCAAGACCTGCGCCCATGGAATCTATTTGCTCTTGAATTTCTTTTTCCGACAATCCTGATATGATTTGTCCGTTCATAGAGGAATTATACCACTCCACATCTACGGTATGAGCCCCATTTCCTCCATTATTCTGCCCGTTGCCAGACGCATTGAATGTTAAGTGGGAAGCAGTTCCGGTGATAGTATCTGAGGCAGCTGAGCCTCCAGGACATAATGGCCCATCTCCACCAGTTTCGTCTTCCTCATAGGTCATCGTCAGCCGAACACCAACGATGTTCATGTCTTCAGCACCATCAATCGCGTCAGTGTGAAGGTCTTCAATGTCGAATGTCGTTCCGTCAGCAATGTATTCGCCACCGCTTGCTAATTCAACATAGGTGAGTTCGCCAGAGACTTCGTAATCACGGACCCCGCCCATGCCAG
>JAQXFM010000354.1 GCA_029250305.1 Candidatus Poseidoniaceae archaeon
GCTGCGTTCAACCTCGTCACCACCTTTTCCGAAACTGGTTGGACTGCCCTTGTCGTGAATGACACAGGCGTGATTGTTCAAAATCCAATTGTCCTTGATCGTGGAGTGGCCCAAAACTACAACCTCAACATCACCGCAGATTCAATGGCCATGCCAGCCCTTGGTACGGAAGCAAGCCCGTATGTGAGTTTCAACTTGCGTGCCACTTGCCCTTCCTGTGGAACCGCACTTGCCGGCAACGATGTGCTCGTTCGAAACATCGAGGTTCCCGTCTATCGTGAGGTCAACCTCGAAGCAGAAGAATTGAACATTCAGGGTCCTGCAAACGGAATCGCAAAGAAGGTCTACATCAACATCTTCAACACTGGAAATGATGACGAGCAATACGATTTGACATTGACTCAACAAAATTGGCTCCTTGGTGCTAACCTCGCTGGCGACCAAACAACCGTGCTCGATGCATGGGATGGCGAGAGCATCATCCAAGTGAACCTCCCAATGCCAGTCGGTCTCAATCCAGGTCTTTACGGAGTCACTGTTACTGCAACGAGCGTTGATGATCCACTGGTCAAGCGTTCGGTTTCACTCAGCGTTGAAATTCTTGACACAGCTGCCGTTGATGTTTCGGATGAAGATGCAGACCAATCTTACATCCCCGGCGACCCTGCTCAAACCATGGCGTTCGAAGTTCGCAATGACGGGAACAGCGCTGATCGATTCACGATGACGGCAAATGTGCCAGAGGGCATGGTCATCGAGTTCACAAATGTGTTCGATGGCAACACGCCTGAAATCGAAACCGGTGCCAGTTACAACGTGACGGTTCGCTTCTCGTTTGAAGCAGGCACATCCGGCCAACTCACACTCGACATCATCGCAACCAGCGTCAACGACCCGTTGATCAGTGCACAAGGTTCGGCAACCTACCTCGTCGGTTCACAGAACTGGCTGAAGATTCTTCCTGCCGCAGCACTCACCATCGATGAATCTGAGCCCGCTGAGGAATGGTCGATGACCGTGAAGGTCCGCAACCAATACACAACCGCTCAGTCCGTCACCATTGACTTGGATAACGGCGAATCATCTGCATATGTCCAGACCAGAATCTCCAGCAACGACCGTTCCTTCGTCCTCGCCGTGGAAGAAGAGCGCGAAGTCACTGTTTACTTCGAAGTCTCAGAAACCACCTTGCTTAACTTAGGCTCGGATTCGTTCTCGACAAACTTGACCCTCTGGGCTCGTTCGGAAACAGTGAGCGATGCAGCAAACACCAATTTGCAAGTGATCCTTGTCAAACAATCCAACGATGTTGATGGAGCTGCTTCGGCGGACGAAGGGCTGCCAATCGGTAGCATCGCTATGTGGCTCGGCTTCCTCGCTGTAATGGGCGTCGGTGTGTTCATGATCCTCAACATTCTTCGTGAAGAAGAAGAGGAAGATGACTACGGCGGCTGGGGTGAAGAAGGCTACGAAAACAGCATCGAAGCAACGTACGGCGCTGTCGCTGCCGCACCAACCGTTCCAGTCGCAGGCATGCCGCCTGCTGCTGCGCCACCTTCCGCTGCACCACCTGCTGCACCAGCACCAGCCGCACCAGCGCCTGCTGCACCTGCGCCAACAGCAGCCCCTCCAGTTCCTGCCGCCGGCCTCCCAGATGGCTGGACCATGGAGCAATGGGAAGTCTACGGCCAAATGTGGCTCGAGCAGAACGGAATGGCGTGAATGCCGCCGTTTGACCCCTTGCCGAAGAAGCGCAGGGTTCAAGATGGTCTCGACCTCCCCCGAGAACGATAGGAGCGATTTATCATGTATGGAAACGGACAAGCCCCAATCTTCATCCTCAAAGATGGAACACAGCGAACACGAGGCCGCAGCGCTCAATCGAACAACATTGCAGCGGCAAAAGCTGTTGCGGATGCTGTGCGCTCAACCCTCGGCCCAAAGGGCATGGACAAAATGCTTGTCGATTCGATGGGCGACGTTGTGATCACCAACGATGGAGCGACCATTCTAAAGGAAATGGACATTGACCACCCGGCCGCAAAAATGATCATTGAAGTTGCCAAGACACAAGAGCAACATTGCTACGACGGTACAACTTCAGCAGTGGTGCTCTCAGGTGAACTTCTCAAGCGAAGTGAAGACCTCATTGAACAGAACGTGCATCCAACTGTCATCTGCGAAGGCTTCCGTCTTGCCGCAGAAAAGGCTGTGGAATTGCTCGAAAACCACGGCATTGCGACAGATAACGACGACGCTGTGCTCACCGAAGTCGCCAAAACCGCCCTCACTGGAAAATCCGCTGGAGCGGTCAAGAGTTTCATGGCGGACATTTGTGTCCGTGCCGTGAACGCAGTTGGCGTGATCGAAGACGAAGAGCGAATTGTCGACCTCGGTGACATCAAGGTCGAAAAGCGACAAGGTGGCTCGATCAAAGACTCAACCCTCATCGATGGAATTCTCCTCGACAAAGAGCGTGTGCATGCAGGCATGCCACGAAGCATCTCGAATGCCAAAATAGCCCTTGTGAATTCAGCGATTGAAGTCAAGAAAACAGAAGTCGATGCAAAGATTCAGATCACCGACCCGAGCCAACTTGCTCTTTTCCTCGAAGAAGAAGAAAACTACATCCGTGGTCTTGTCGAGAAAATCCAAGCTGCAGGAGCGACGGTCCTCGTATGCCAGAAAGGCATTGACGAACTCGCTCAGCATTACATGGCCAAGGCTGGTATCTTCGCCGTTCGCCGTGCCAAGAAATCCGACATGGAGGCTTTGTCAAAGGCAACCAGCGGCCGAATTGTCACCAACTTGGACGACTTGAGCGGCGATGACTTGGGTCACGCAGCAAAGGTCGAGGAACGCAAGATTGGCGAATCCGACATGACCTTCATCACAGGTTGCCCAGAAGCGAAATCCGTTTCTGTGCTGCTTCGTGGTGGTACTGAACACGTGGTCGATGAAATTCGAAGAGCGTTTGACGACGCAGTGGGCGTTGTTTCTGTCGCCTGGGAAGATGGAGCAGTGCTCACTGGTGGAGGCAGCGTTTTGGCAGCCCTCTCCCGTGACTTGCGAACCTATGCGGAAACCGTCGGTGGGCGAGAACAAATGGCCATTGAGGCCTTTGCATCTGCTTTGGAAATCATTCCACGCACCCTCGCTGAGAACGCTGGCCTCGACCCGGTCACCACCCTCATTGAACTCCGCAAGGCTCACGCTGATGGTCACTCCCATGCTGGTATCAACGTCTATGAAGGCGGCGTTGTCGACATGAAAGAAGCCAATGTGGTTGAACCAATGCGAGTCGTGGAGCAAGCCATTCAGTCTGCAACCGAAACAGCGATCATGATTTTACGCATCGACGATGTCATCTCGTCCAAGGGCGTTTCCATGGGCGGCGATATGGGCGGCATGGGTGGCATGGGCGACTTCCAAATGTGATGTTCAGAAAGAATAGAATTTCTTTCCCATTGCTGAGCAGCAAGCCGTTCTGACTCACCGTTTGACCCCTTGAACTCGCCGTATCTTGA
>JAQXFM010000012.1 GCA_029250305.1 Candidatus Poseidoniaceae archaeon
GTTGTTGCAACTGAACTTGTTGTAGGCGCTTTTTCGCTTTCAGGTGTCGCATTCCTTTTGTGCTTAGCACATCAGTACCTTCCCGCCTCCATCCGTACTTCGTACCGGTCGTTGGATGCAGTTGCCCACTCAGCCATGATGTTTGGGTTGATTGCCACGCCGTTCGCCATTTGGACAGGTCTTTCTTCGGCACCGGGTGGCGAAATGAGCAGTCCAATTCTTGCCAACAAGATGCTGTTTTCGATGAGCGGTCTCGGGCTCGCCTCCGGGGTGCTTCTTGCTCGCTGGCGCCTCGGGATTTCTCTGTGGGATGAGGCACGCTCTCGTCTTACACAAGGCGTGTCGGGCTTAGGAGCGGTCGGCTTCATGTTGGTCACCGCCTCAGCAGGTGGTACGTTTTCACGCGGCGAATCGTTGCTGGATTGGTTGCACCTTCCGTATGGTGAGATCTTGCTTATGCCAACGGCACTGAGCGCCATTCTTCTCTTGGTTGGAATCGCATGCACCACGATTGGGCTGCGTTCAAACGCTTAACCGTACATTGAATTGTCTTGAGACGGCTCTGGGAGAGCAGCTCCATCCATCATCGATTTGATTTGGGCCTCGAGGAATTCTGCTTCTTCGATCAGCGGCTGGTGAGGCAGATCAATTGCGGGTAGGTATGCATTCAAGTGTTCAATGAGGGTTGCAGCAGCGCGAGCGTCTGGGAAGCGAGGGTCCGCCTCTACCATGATGGACATGAGATCAAGGCCTCGGCGACGGGCCTCGCTTAGAATGGCTGCGTTGATGCCTTTGATGACGCCTTGGTTGAGCAACGGAATGTTAAGTTCCTTGAGCATTCCACGAACCTTTTCATTCGCACCGATACCGACGACGTCCACGCCTTCGGTGTCTTCATACTCAATCGAAGGTTCTGAACCATTGAGGCTTCCTTTCATGCCTTCCTTAGCGAATGCATCGATGACAACGCCTGCTACAATGTTGTTTTCTCTTGACCATTCAAACATCGCCCAAACGATGTCGTTGATGAGCGGTTCTGGGATGACGAGTTCGCTCATTAGCAAAATGACTTGATCGCATCCATCAATCGTGCATTGTGGTTTTCCAGCATAGGCCCGAATGACCGGAAGCGGCTCACCATCGTTGACGAGGGTGATGACCGGCAAGCGATTGTCGACAACGGCACCAACGAATTCCAAATCGAGGTGATCAATCAAGAAGTGAGCGACCACACTTGAGACCATGCCGATGCTTGGGAAACATGCTACAACAAGAGCATTTTCTGTGTTAACATCTTTTGTTATGCGGACCTTTGGACCTTCCATGCCTTCTACACAGTTCCTCTTCTGTATCAACACTTTGCCTCCATAAGATGGAGCCGGTGGCTTCATGTTCGTTGAGGATAAGCACACGGTATGGCCGATGAAGCACGACCGCACATGCTTTCACCGTCCGCATGGAATCGGTATGAGACCTGCCCGCGGATGTATTGGTTGAGTCGCCAAGGCTTGCCGAGAAAAGCTGGTATGGCGGCATCAGTTGGCACAGCGGTCCACGCCTCGATTGAAGATTTACTTCAAATCGACATCACAGGTAAGCAGGATTCAGAAAGTGGTTGGCTCGTTGAAGAGGCCGAACGCATTCTCAAGCGCCGATGGGAAGAGGAGAAAGCCACATTCATGGCCACGCCTCGACGGCCAAAATGGAAAGAAGAGAAGTGGAAGGATGCACTTCAGCATCAGCGCGGTGGCATCATCATGCTGCTCGACCACGTCGGCGTCCGAGGCCTTGAACACAACAGAATCACCGCTGCGCTATGGCGTCGAATCCAATCAACAGCAATCGCGGTTGAAGGTGAATTGAAAACCTCAGATGGGCGTTTGATGGGCCGCCTTGACCTGCTTATGGCCGATCTTGGAGAAGATGGACAACCGAAAGGTTGGCTCGTTGCTGACTTGAAAACAGGCAGGATTCCCGACGGTGAACTCAAAGTTGATGTCAACCGTCAATTGAGAATGTACAGAGACATTCTGCTTGCCAATAATCCAGATGCTCCTCCGGTGCGAACCGAAGGTTGGTACACACACGACGCTTCAAAATGGGCTGCGCTTGGGGACAATGTGCTCGAAGATGCCTATGCTGCTTGGCAAGCGACGGTTCCAACGCCCATGCCCATGGAGCCAACAGTTGGCGATGCTTCGTGCGGTGGATTTTGTGACTGGAAAGCCTGGTGCCCTCATTGGTGGCAGTGGCGTCACGAAAATGGCACGCTTCACAAAAGTGACTTCTCGGACGCAGTTGTGCTTTTGCATGAATTTGATCCATCCTCGGGAGCAGCCGTGCTCGAATTATGCGAGCCGCTCAATGCAGAAGGCCGCGCCGTTCCAACCGGGGTCCAACAGTCGGCTAAATTTTCGGATAGAGGGAAAGAAGCACTCCAGGAAACCCTTGCCTCTGGCCATCAAGGCGCTTTGTTCCTTGGCTCGATCATGACGCAGAACAGGGTGTGGCGTATCGGGCACTGGTGTGATGTCTTGCCTTGGTCACCAATGCCGGATGGCGTTGAGCATCACAGATAATCCGATCGTCGTTGCCAAGGGGCTGCGAAGAAATTTATCGAACACTTTCGAGGTAAACTTTGACTTTCTCACGCGCCTCTTCATCTTCGATGCCTTTTGGAGAGAGCAACCAATGGATGTAGCGGGGGTCTTCAAACTGTACTTCGCTCAGGTGGCGGCCCTTGTGCCGTCCAAAGGCGAGCACCATGTGCCCATCGTCAATGCGAATTTTTCCAAGCGAATCCACCGGTTCGAGATCGCCCAAGCCACGGCCAAGTTCGGAAGAATCCGAAGCGACGGTGCCGTGCACAGCCCACCGTTCAATTTCTTCGATGGACTTCCTAAACGAAGGGGCGTGATCTACAGACAGCCGCCAGAACAGCAACATTGAGGCCGCAGCGTCAGCAGCGGCTGTGTGGGCGTCTTTGAGGGCAATTCCATGTCGGGTGCATTGAGCGCCAAGGCCATGAGGCCGGCCTATTTTCAGCCGCCTTACCAATTCGTACGTGTCCATAATCGCCTTTGGCTTCGGTGTTCTTTTTCCTAATCGTAGGTACTCGCTTTCAAGCATCCCCATGTCGAATTTTCGAACGTTATGACCGACGATGATGGCACCTTCGATCAATTCAGCAACCTCATCAGCCACCGTTGAGAAATCTCCTTTCGAGCGCACATCGTGATCATAAATGCCGTGAACGCCACTGGCTCCAGCTGGAATTGGACGGCGAGGGTTAACCAAACGTTCGTAATGCACCTCGCCACCGTTTTCATCTGCCCCAATCAGGGCAAGTTGGACGATTCGGTCGTATTGCGTGGACACCCCCGTGGTCTCTAAATCGAAAGCGAGCACTCGCTCACCGTCAAAGACATCAGGGGCCATGACAGGTCGACATCGCTGTCCCTCTTTCAACATCACCGTGCTCGAATCATGTGATTTGAGTAGGTCTACCATTCTTTTTAATTTCCTACCGAGGCCTACGGCTGTCTTTGAAATCCCTTTGAACTCCGATGCAGGTTATGCCAACCCCCCCAAGCGTTAGAAAGGGCAGGCGATTCCTCTACCTTATGTCGAGCACACAAGGACCCTGTCGGGTTGGTTTCGTGATGCTCGCGGCTCTCGTGATGGCGACCACATCACTCGCAGGCTGTACAGGAGTTTTGGACACAACTGTTGACCCACGAGCCTCCCTCAACGCCTACCCTCTCCAAATCCAAGAAGGTGAAACGGTGACATTTGACGCTCGTGATTCCGATGCCGTTGAAGGCGTCATCACCACCTACCAATGGGACTTTGGAG
>JAQXFM010000013.1 GCA_029250305.1 Candidatus Poseidoniaceae archaeon
CGCTGAACTGCCCGCACAAACGGCTCATGGCGAGGCCGAAAAGCGGAGCGTTTCATCATCCCCAAGATCTTCCAAAGTCCAGAAAACATGCCCTTCAGCGACCTCAATGGGTGGCGCAACCACCGAAGCGGGTTGCCCATGCCCACAAGTGGGTAACGCAACTGCTCGCCCATGGTCATCGGCATCACTTCATCGACTCCGTACAAGGTTGGTCGCTTGTCTTTTGGCATGTAGTAGGTTCCAAAAAGAAGGTCCCACAAAGGAAGGAAGGTCGAGTAATTGCTCCAAATAGCATCCGCTTCCCTCGAATGATGCCAATGGTGGAACTCCGGTGTCATGATAATTGGGTGAAGCAGTTTTAGTTTCAGCCTGACATTTGCGTGTAAAAACAGGCCAAGCACAATCTGAACGACGGCCACAAGGCCCGAAAATTCTGCACTAAACCCGGCAGCAATTAGGAAGAAGAAAGCGGGTGCAATCAACGTACCATCAAACGGGTGAGCTCGAAAGCCACTGATCCAATCCATGTGCTCTGGCGAGTGGTGAACAGCATGAAACTTCCAAAGTTGGGGGACTTCATGGTACCAGCGGTGGGTCCAGTAGCCTGCAAGATCAAACAAGGCAATGCCCGCAAAGAGGAGGTAAGGTTCTGGGATGGATTGAATCACAGGTCGCAACAGCAACCCAGGAATCCAAGTAAAACTCAGGAGCCCAACGAAGATTGCCGCGATGAGTCCTACCGTCTGTAACACCGGCGAGACAAATGCATAGCCAATGTCCAACCCGAGGTGAGGCCGTCGAAACGGTTGATGCGCGTGCCTTGGAAACAGTCGCTCGAAGGGAACGACGAGGATGAAAAGCACCACAACTGCGCCCAGCCCATCTTGCGATCGGTAGAGCCCAAAGCCAGCAAGGAGCAATGCAAAAACGCGCAAGACAATGGCACGGGACCACCCACCGACGGGGGGAAGGCGTGGCGCAGGCGGGACCACCACATCGGATTCGCTGGAGGAGGAATGAGCCACAGCGTCACTTTCCATGAGTCTTCATTGGCGACTCGGCCTTCAATCTATGGTCGGGGCGATTCAACTCGAACAAGAGAGCATGGAGCATCCGACTCTGTTTCTGGCCCATTCGGGTCGGCGTTGGAACCACGCAGCCTCCATTTCGGGTTGCTCATCATACGGCGCTTTCAGAAGACGATCGAGTGCCTCACACGTAGAATAGTCTCCCTTTTCAGCGTCATCAATGGCCAATTGTGCCATCCAGTTGCGCAGCACATACTTTGGATTCGCTGCCTTCATTGCGGCTTGATCTGGAGCGCCGTCGGTTCGAACCATCCAAGCCCCCAACCATTCGCCCAACGGTTGTTCTGCTTCACCAAGTGGTTCGTAAAATGAAGGCGTTAATTGGTCAAGGGTAGGACGCTGAAGCGTTGAAAGAAGCCGAAAGAAAATAGTCATGTCGATTTCTATAGTTTGGAGTGCTGAATTCAATTGAGCCACTAAATTTTGATCTGATTCTTGCCAAGAACCAAGCCCTAACTTTGCCACCCACATCTGGTTGTGATGTTCGTTGAACACTTCGCCGTAGTGGTCCAAAACTGCTTCCAGTCGTTCAGGCTGTTCCATTAGGGGAATCAAACTTTCAAGCCAACGAGCCAAATTCCAAGCGCCAATCTGGGGTTGCTGAGCGTATCGGTAACGACGGTTTGATGCATCGGTGGTGTTTGGTGTCCAACCAGGATTGTAATCTTCGAGCCATCCGTACGGACCATAATCGATTGTCAATCCATGAATCGACATGTTGTCGGTGTTCATGACGCCATGAACAAATCCAACACGCATCCAATGAGCAATCATGAGCGCAGTCGATTCAGCCACTTCATTTGCCCATGCGATGATGCCATCATCATTGGAGACTGAATGGGTTGGAAAATGGTGTCGAACCGTGTGTTCAGCGAGGGCACGGAGTGTGGCATGATCACCAGTAGCAGTATGGATTTGGAAGCTTCCAAAGCGAATAAAACTCGGCGCCACACGGCACACGACGGCCCCTTGTTCCAACGCCTTGTTCCCGTTGTAGAGCACGTCGCGCATCACCGATTCACCGGTCGTACACAGCGAGAGGGCACGGGTTGTGGGTACGCCCAAGTGG
>JAQXFM010000025.1 GCA_029250305.1 Candidatus Poseidoniaceae archaeon
CAACGTGTCATTGGCTTGTGGTGACCGGGTTGAAATCAAAGGGTGTCAGGACCTTAATTGGATCCCCCGCATCATTCGCTTGGAAATGTCCCGGCAGTTGCACTTCTACAGACTGGCGAATGAGTTGCGAGGCATGCTCGACCTTGCCCCACTCCCGCCAGATCGACGAAGCGATGAGTTGGAATTGGAATCTTCCATTGCTGCCGCCGTTTCAGACCATCTGCCACTCAACCTCGTTGATGTTTCAGCATCCTTCGATTCATGCGATTCGAAGATGGTCAAAGGTGGTCTTTCGAAGGGCCATGTCATGCTTGGCCTGCCATTGGCGGGACTCAATGGCAAGATTGGCACCAAGGAACTTGACAAGGAAGGCGCTCAACTGCCACGACTCGGTCGAGAACTTGCCGGTGCTGCCAAACTTGCGGGTGTCAAGGGCGTTTTTCATTCAGACGAACTTCCAGCCTACGGCATCGAACAAGAGCACGTCGATGAAGTTCGCAGCGCACTTTCGTCAGCTCCAGAGGACGGATTCATTCTTTGTCTAGCACCACAATGGCAGGCCGAACTTGCCCTTGAAAGCGTGCTTCAACGCGCTCGAATGGCTTGGCACAGAATCCCGCAAGAAGTCCGTAATGTGGTGGTCAAGAAAGGCGCACCAGATGATGGAACGACTTCCCCCATGCGACCGTTGCCAGGCGGTGCGAGGATGTACCCTGAAACCGATGTCCCCTCAATCGTTATTGATTCAAACCGATGGCAATCCACGATGTCGAGCCTTCCAATGAGCGACCAAGAACGGGAGGCGCGCATGGCTGGCTACGATGTTTCCTCGGACCAAGCAAAGCAACTCGTTGCTCGTGAACTTGATGACATCTACGTGGATCATGTCGGCGAAATGCCTCACAAAGGTTGGGCAAGCGTTGTTTTGGAGAACGATGAGGCACATCCAGAACTGTGTGCAAATGTTCTGAAGGTCAAAGAGCAAGGCAACATTACACGAGAATCGATGAACGACATCATTGCAGCGTTTGCTGGACAGCAGCCAACCCTCGAGCAAATTGCGGCCTATGGCGAAGCCAATGGCTACAAGCCAGCGGACGAAGGCGACCTTGCAGCAACCATCCAAGCCATTGTGGAGGAGCGCTCAGATTTCGTCAAAGAACGCGGCATGGGCGCCATGGGCCCTCTGATGGGCGTTGTTATGCAAACGGTGGGTGCGGCCGACGGAAAGGTCGTGAGCGCTCTTTTACGGGCAGCCATTCAAAGCAAGATGGAGTGAGAGCGATGCGATTCCGCCTGCTTCTTGTTGGCGTACTTGTTCTCTCTTTGCTTCCAACCCCTCCCGTTCAAGCAGAATCTTCTTCCTTCCAAGAAGATTTTACCCTGCAATGGAGTCACGATTTTGGCGATGCTTACATCACCACAGCGCCTCTTTTTGCAGGAGAACGATTGTTCGTTCGCACCTCTGCTTCTTGGGGGGGAAGTTCAGTCCCCACAGTGGCCTCCTTTACCCTCGAAGGCAAGTTGGTGTGGAGTGAATCGAATGCACATTCTACCCACCACGATATGGCGCCACTGTTGCATGTCATGGCTGGAACCGGTTCGTGTGGTGCTTGGCCTGAAATGATGATAATCGGCTGGTCTGATGGCACTGTTGAAGCACGTTCACCTAGCGACGGAACCCTCCTGTGGTCCCACGAAACAGAACAGGTAACCTGGGGTGTGACTGGGGTGATGGCTGTTGACGAGGATCAGATCGTCGTGCCGACGCGTACCGGTCTCGTGTCCCTGTGTGCATCGGACGGTTCGAAAACCATGGAAGCCACCACTGGACTTGGTTGGCGAAATGGAGTGGCCGTGGGCGACGAGGAATACTTCTTGGGCGATGAATCAGGTGTGCTGTGGGGGGTTTCATTGAATGGGACAACGCGATCTGTGGACTTAGGGGCTGGAAAAATCCGGCATGCCCCAATCCTCACCTCTGCAGGAATCTTGGTGCAACTTCAAGGTCAGCAATCAAGCACAATGTATATTCTCGATTTGGCGAACTTGTCGACCATTCAAACCCTACCAATTGGCCCATCTCCGGGTATTCCAACCACTGCCGGCGCCTTCGTTCTGGCCTTTGATTCCGAGGCGATTCGATCGCTTTCCTGCTCGCTTATTTGCGAGGAAGTGGACCGAGTACCGTTTCTTTCCAATGGAGAAATCGGATTGGTCCATGATGGGCAATTCATGCTCCCGTACAACGGCAATGAACAGGGGTGGGGCCTTGTCAACATCACAGAATATGGGCGACTCCAAGTGCAAATGGCCACCACAGGTGCGGATGGATACGCTACAGCAGCACCTGGGTTCACCTCAAGCGTAGCCCATGGGGAGATGTTGGCCTTTGGAAGCGATGGTGGCGTTGTCTATGTACATGCAACGACATCCAAAGTTGAGGAACCATCTCTTGAGCAACATACTGAGGCATTCGATTGGGTTTCTCAAGGGACAGTGTTCCTTCTCTACCTCGCGTTGGGAGGTGCCGGCGTGCAACTCTTGCGTGGAAACGGGGCATCGATGCTCAAATTCTTGAGCGTCTACATGCTTCTTATCGGCCTGCTTGTGATTGACCAAGTCGCAATCCAAT
>JAQXFM010000035.1 GCA_029250305.1 Candidatus Poseidoniaceae archaeon
CATCGGCCAAGAAGGGCTGCTTTGGCTTGTATCTCCATGATCTCATCTCCAATTTGACGCTCGCTGGCCATGGTGCAAAGAAGGGCCCATGCCTCATCGTCCAACTCAAGTTGGTCCAAATCTGGAATGACAATCATGCGCTCACCTCAGTGATCGTTGGAAAATTGAACGCACCATAGGTCAACGACCCCATTGATTGCACAGGAGGTTGTTGGCCGCGAAGCAATTGAAGCGCCCATTGAGCACCGAGTGAAGCTGCGTTGGCAAATCCAAATTCGAGGTTGCCATCTTCGAGGGCGCCAGGATGTTGGCAACTCATCGGTTGATGGTCTGGCGTCATGTGGCGAACAAGGGAATGTTCAGATTGGTAACTCAACATCACGTACCCGTCACCACCGCACCTCAAGTCAACCCATGGAACATTCAGTGCATGCACAAGTCGGCGTGGTTCAGGCCGATCGACGCAGACAACAATCATGTCAAAACCAGCAAGTTGAGTTGCCTCACGGAGGTTTTCTGTGCAGGCAGAAACTTGAACGCTGCTTGAGTCGTTGTGCAATCTTGAAACCAATGCATCCACCTTTTTCACACCAAGGTCGTTCTCAGTGTAGCGTTGATGGCCAAGGTTCCCCGCCTCAACCACATCATCATCCATCACAGTAATGCTTGTAGAAATGCTCAACCTTCGCAAGGCAGGAATTAACAGTTCAGCAAGATTGCTTCCGATGCCGCCAGCGCCGATGATGGCCAGTTTTTTTGGGGTCCCCTTAGTGTTCACGAGTGTTAAACCGTTGACCCTTAATGAACAACCAACAATCGCTCGAGGGCTTCGATTTGAACCTGCATCGAGAACCTCGCTTCGACATAGGGTCGTCCCGCTTCGGCCCATTGCTGGCGGAGTTCAGGATCTTTAGCGTCAAGGTAGGCTGCTTTCCATGCGCCTAAATCGCTCCGTTCGATCAAACGACCAGAGCCTGAAGCAGCCATTGTGTCGGCAAACCCACTCTCATTCACCATCAACGCAGGCACCCCAATCGCCATCGCTTCAATCGGGGTGAGGCCAAACGGTTCGCGGCGAGCATGGCTTACCATCGCCCGGCTGCCACGAATGATGGCTCGTAGCGTCGCTTGAGAAAGCCTTGGCATGCAGACGACTTCAACACCGATTGCCTTGCCCCGTTGAACAAGTGCTTGCTTGTCCTCCTGCTTGCCTCCGCCGACTTGAACAAGGCCAAGCCCGGTGTCTTGCAGCGATTCAACAGTTGACCACGCTCCTTTGGCATGGATCACTTGGCCAACGGTGACAACATACTCTGCTGGGGTTGCAGGTGCCTCCTTCAGGGCTGTTTGCTCATCATCAGTTGGGTGTTGTGGCCAACTCTCCAAGTCGATGACATTCAGTACATGCGTGGCTTCAGTCAGTCGGTGGTGTGCGTCCCGTTCGGGTGGCTCACCGTTTGCTTTTGCAGGGTTGCTGGCCACACCGTAAAGTTCGGAAATCCATTGTTGAATCCATGGCGAATTACCAGAAAGGGTGGCGTGAGGCCGTGCAATAAGCTGGCGAACATACGCTTTGTCACGCCGTCGCTGCAGCGAGAAAATCAGGTTCGTAATCCATAACGGGCGCTTCAGCGTTCCATCAAGACGCCTGTGGAGCAAATCTTCGTACAACCACCGGGGCGGCTCAAGGCAGTGATAGTGAACGGGGATTCCTGCAGGGATTCTTGGTAAGATCTCAAGGGTGCCAGGGCACACGGAAAGGTGAACAGCGTCGTAGTTTTGGAATGGGATGTCGACATCCTTCCAGGCCTTTGCTGTTTTCTTACTGGAAGAAGCAAGCACTTCGGCAGCCGCCCCACTCGGCCATTCAAAGGGCGCATCGAGTGAGTGGACAGTGATGTCGGCTCCTTCAATCAACGAACGGGCGTGTTCTGGGAATTCGAGGGTAGCAAGACCAACGTCCCACCGCTGATCGACGTTGCGCAACAGTTGCAACAATTCCCGCTCAGCACCACCAAGCATAGCGAACGAACCGCGCACGACGAGGACGCGCAGGCGCTTCTCCGCCCCTTTCGCTTCCGCTGCCATGGTTCTTACAACCATTGACCTGCTTTGAAATCCACCCTTCGCTGGCAAACCCCCACCTCTTTTTCTCGCAGGCGTTGACACGACCGATTCAAAAAGGGAGATACCTACCGGCAGCCATGAGCGGCAAAACAGCAATGGTGACGGGAATCACTGGCCAAGATGGTTCATACCTTGCAGAACTCCTGCTCGACAAGGGCTACGAAGTCTATGGATTGGTTCGACGGGTCTCACAACCAACCTCCGGTCGAAGCCTCATCAACCACCTTCTGACTCACGAAAAATTCCACCTCGTCAACGGTGACTTAGCCGATCAAAACTCCATTGACAACGCTGTTGCACAATCCCAACCCGATGAATTCTACAACCTTGGTGCCATGTCCTTCGTTCCTGAATCGTGGCGCTCACCAATGATGACCGCTGACATCACCGGTCTTGGG